>CAZPUV010000286.1:1694-3480 GCA_964589805.1 uncultured bacterium
TGGCCAGGGCCACGCTCCCCTTGTAGGGGCGCAGGTATCCCAGCAACCGCCCCATCAAGCGACGGTCGTAGGGCTTCTCCTGCAGTTCGTCCGCCTGGATGTACTCCATGCCCGCTCTCTCAGGTTTCTTCCAGCGCCACCATCAGCATCTGCTTGCGGTGCATTTCCGCGTAGATGCCGCCGCGCGCGATGAGATCGTCGTGCGTGCCCTCTTCCGCGATCTCGCCGTCGTCCAGCACGATCACCCGGTCCGCCTGGCGCGCCGTCGAGATCCGGTGCGAAATGAGAATCGCGGTCCGGCTCTCCAGTTCGCTCTCGAGCGACGAAAGGATGTTCTCCTCCGTGGTGGCGTCCACGCTCGAGAGTGCGTCGTCCAGGATCAATATGCGCGGCTTCTTGGCCAGGGCGCGCGCGATCGCCACCCGCTGCTTCTGGCCCCCCGACAGGTTGATGCCGCGCTCGCCGATCATCGACTCGAACTTGTGCGGAAACGCCTGCACTTCGTCGTAGATGGCGGCGGTCTGGCTCACCGCCTGCAGCACCGGGTCGGGAAGATCGGCGGCGCCGAACGAGATGTTCTCGCGGATGGTTTCCGAGAATAGAAAGATGTCCTGGGGCACCAGTCCGATCATGTCGCGCAGGGTCTGCAGCGGGATCTCGCGCGCGTCGCGGCCGCCGATGAGCACGCGGCCACTCGCCGGATCGTACAGGCGCATGAGCAGCGAGATGATGGTGGTCTTCCCGGAGCCGGTGGGACCGACGATGGCCAGGGTCTCGCCGTCTCTCACTTCGAAGCTCATGTTCCTCACGACATGACCGCGTTCCCCGCTGCCGCGCGCGTAGGAGAACGAGACGTCTTCGAAGCGAACCGACGCGTCCGCCGGCACCGCATCCGGGACGGCGGCGGCATCGGTGATGTCGGAAGTCTCCGACATCACCGCGTTGATACGCTGCATCGACGCCAGCCCCTGCTCCATCATGTTCATCACCCATCCGGCCGCGATCACGGGGAATATGAGCATGGTGAGATAGCCGTTGAACGCGACGAACGTGCCGAGCGTGATGGTTCCGGCGATCACCATGCGCCCGCCGAACAGGAGGATGGCGAGCACACCCAGCCCGGCCACCGTGGCGAGCAGCGGGTGCAACAGGCTCTGGACCCGGAACAGCTTGAGGTTCGCGTCCACATACTCGGTGCTCGCCGCACCGAACTCGGCGGTTTCATAGTCCTCGCGCGCGTACGCCTTGACCACGCGTATTCCGGAGAGATTCTCCTGCGCGCGCGCGTTGATGGACGCGAACTTCTCCTGCACGCTCTCGAAGAGACGGTGGATGATCTTCACACTGTGATACACGCCCACGGTCAGGACGGCCATGGGAAGCAGGGCCGCGAACATGAGCTTCCACGACAGGATGGACATGAGCGCGATGGCGAGGCTTCCGATCACGACGGTATTCATCGAGTACATGACCGCGGGACCGACCAGCGTGCGCACCGCGTTCAGGTCGTTGGTGGCGAGCGCCATCAGCTCGCCGGTGCGGTGGCGGTGGTAGAACGCGGGACTCATGTTCTGCAGATGCGCGAAGAAGTCCGCGCGCATGTCCACCTCGATCTGGCGCGAAACACCGATCATGATGCGCCGCATGAGGAAGCGGAAGACCCCCGCGGCGGCCGTGATGACCACCAGGAGTCCGGCATAGGCGAGAAGCTCGCGTCCGGTGACGCCTCGCCCGAACGCGTCGATGGCGGTCTTGAGAATCCAGGGAGAGGCCAGGGCGAGGATGT
>CAZPUV010000287.1:0-3454 GCA_964589805.1 uncultured bacterium
CCGGATCACGCGACGGCGGACATGACGCGGTTCAAGTACAACGACACCGTCGGGCTCGAAAAGGAACCCGAGAAGAAGTACCAGGTCAGCGCCAGGCTCGTTCGCGTCCGGGAGGGCAAGGACGAGATCTGGATGCTCGAAGGGAAGACGGCGTCGGCGCGCGGCCAGGTGCCGATTCTCCGTATCGCTTCGCCCACCCCGGCGATGGAGATCGTGCTCAATCTCATGGCGCGCAGCGGCCAGGACTTCACCGGCGGTGTGACATTCGAAGAGGCGGAGCCCTGGGTGAAGCGCCAGAAGAACCGGGTGTGCGGGACCGTTGCGATCGACTACGTGATGTTCATGAACAAGGTCTTCAGGAGCTAGCCGAAGAGACGAACCGGCCGGTTTCCAGTTTGAGAGAGGCGCCCCCGCGGGCGCCTCTCGTGTTTTCCGCCTTCTCAAACCGCGCTTGACCGTGGTTTTCGGCCTGCGGTAGCGTGCAGAGCATGAAGCGTCTGCCCACGTGGCTCGAGATCGACCTCGACCGGCTCGATCGCAACCTGGAGTTCATCCAGGCCGCCGTGGGCGGCAAGGTGGGGATTCTCCTCACCGTGAAGGCGGACGCATACGGACACGGGGCCGTGCAGGTGGCCGCGGCCGCCGCGCAGCGGGTGCGGCTCTTCGGGGTGGCCACGGTGGACGAGGCGCTCGAGCTCGAAGAGGCGGGTGTGCGCACCGGGATCCTCGTATTGAGCCCGATTCTCGAGACCGAGATCCCGATCGTCGCCGCGCACGGGTTCGCCGTGACACTCTCGTCGTCGTCGTTCGCCGACGCCATCGCGCGCCACGCGCCCGCGCGCCCGCTCGACGTGCACGTCGAGGTGGATACGGGCATGGGCCGCACCGGTGTGGCGGAAGCCGACGCGTACGAAGAGATCGTACGCATCGCCCGCAACGCGTCGGTCAGTCTTCAAGGCGTCTACACGCATTTCCCGGTCTCGGACACGGATCCCGCGTACACACGCGCGCAGATCACGCGTTTGCTCGAGCTCGTCGCGCGTCTTCGCGCCGCCGGCGTCTCCATTCCCCTCGTGCACAGCGCGAACAGCGCCGCGCTGGACGGCGTACGGGAGTCGCACATGGATCTCGTGCGCCCGGGGCTGATTGCCTACGGGCTCCACCCCGCGGGCGGCGCCCCCGGCATCGACGTGGCACCCATCATGAGCTGGAAGTCGCGCGTGGTGCGCGTGCGCCGCGTCGCCGCGGGCCGCACGATCTCGTACGCACGTTCCTTCACGACCACGCGCGACTCGGTGATCGGCGTCGTGCCGGTCGGCTACGGGCACGGGTACCCGTTGCGGCTGTCCGGGCGCGGGTCGATGCTGGTGTCCGGGAAGCGCGTGCCCATCGTGGGGCGCGTCACCATGGACATGACGATGGTGGATCTCACCGATCTGCCGGAGATCCCGCGCGAAGGTGACGACGTCGTTCTGGTGGGACGACAGGGCGACGAGTCCATTTCGTTCCACGATCTCGCCGCGTGGGCGGACACGATCTGCTACGAGATCATGTGCATGATCTCGAAGCGGGTTCCCCGCACGTACTTCCGCCGCGGAAAAGTCGAGACGTTCAAGACGCTGCTCGGCGTCCTGCCCAATCACGTCGCGGTCTAGGGCCGCGAGGACGCGCAGGGCGCGTCCCGGACATGCACACGTTCAATCGCGTCATCCTCATCATCCTCGACGGCGTCGGTGCGGGCGAGGCCCCGGACGCGGCTCTCTTCGGGGACGGAGGCAGCAACACGCTCGCGAACACGGCGCGCGCGGTGGGCGGGCTCCGCGTCCCGAATCTCGCGCGCATGGGGCTCGGGGGACTCGGGGACATCGCGGGTGTGCCGCCGCCGGAGCGTGCGACCGCCCATTTCGGCCGCATGCGTCCCGTATCCGCGGGAAAGGACAGCACCACGGGACACTGGGAGCTGATGGGCTGCGTCCTGGACCGCCCGTTCCCGACGTTTCCCGCCGGCTTTCCGCCGGAACTCGTCGCGCGCGTGGAGCGCGCGATCGGGCGCCGCGTCCTCGGCAACCGGCCGGCGAGCGGAACCGCGATCCTGGAGGAACTGGGCGCGCGTCACCTGGAGACGGGCGAACCGATCGTGTACACGTCGGCCGACAGCGTGTTTCAGGTCGCCGCGCACGAGAGCCGGGTGCCGCCGGAGACACTGTACGCGTGGTGCGAGGGCATCCGCGCCCTGCTGGTGCCGCCGTACGACGTCGGCCGCGTGATCGCCCGCCCCTTCGCGGGCAGCCCGGGCGGCTTCCACCGCACCGCCGGACGGCGCGACTTCTCGCTCGCGCCGCCGTGCCCGACCGTCCTCGACGCACTGGTGGAGAGCGGCCGGCGCGTCCTCTCGATCGGCAAGGTGGACGAGTTGTTTGCGGGACGCGGCATCACGCGCGCCGAGCACACGCGCGACAACCGGGATGGCATGGCGAGGACGCTCGGCGCGGTGCGGAGCGGGGGATACGAACTCGTTTTCGTCAACCTCGTGGACTTCGATACCATGTGGGGGCACCGCAACGACGCGCGGGCGTTTGCGCTCGGACTGGAGGAGTTCGACGCGTTCCTCGCCGATCTCCTCCCCGTGCTGCACGACGGCGACCTGCTCATCGTCACGGCCGACCACGGCAACGATCCCACGACACCCGGCACGGATCACAGCCGCGAGTACGTGCCCCTGTTCGTCCACCACCGCGCGCTCCCGGCCGGGACCCGGCTGGGCGACCGGGATTCGTTCGCCGACGCGGGGGCCACGGTTCGTCTGATACTGACGGGGTCTCCGGGGGCGGCGGGCCGGCCGGTGATCGACCGGACCGGCAGGGTCGCCGTCTAGCGCTCTTCGAGTATCCGGCGGTCCATCTCCTCGATGCTCTGCATGTCGCGCACGGGGCGTGCCGACGCGGAACCGTGCCGGTCGCAGGAGCGGCGCGGTTCGGTGCCCGCGACGAACACCTCGCGCCGGATCCGCGGACAGAACTCGGTCGCGAGGAGTCCCGTCTTCTCGCAGATGATGCGGTACTGGACACCGTCGACATCGGGGAACGGGTCGGCGTGGCGGTCCCGGTAGTACGTCTTCATGACCGCCGTCCACGTGGGCAGCGAGACCGAGGAACCGGTCATCTTCGGGCCCATCGTCTTCTTCTCGTCGAATCCGGACCACACGCCCACGGCGATGTCGGTGGTGAAGCCGACGAACCACGCGTCCGTGCACAGGTCGGTGGTCCCGGTCTTCCCGGCCGCGGGTTCGTTGAAGCCCTGCAAACGCGCGCTGCGTCCGAAACCCTCGTTCATGACGCTCTCGAGGAGATTCACCGTCATGAAGTTCACGGCCGGGGTCACGACTTCCTCGCGGTACACGGCATTGTCTTCGAGCACGCGCCACTCGACGAGATCAAGCATCTTCGGCGAGCAC
>CAZPUV010000288.1:0-3453 GCA_964589805.1 uncultured bacterium
CGCCTCGAGGAACGTTACACCATCATGCCCGTTCGCAGCAGCAGCCCATGAGCGAGTCGACGACACCGCTGATGTCCCAGTACCGGGACATCAAGGCCCGGCACAGCGACTGCATTCTCCTGTTTCGCGTCGGCGATTTCTACGAGACGTTCTACGAGGACGCCATCGATATCTCGTCGATCCTCAACATCACGCTGACGACCCGGGACAAGAACAAACCCAACCCGATACCGCTGGCGGGAGTTCCATTCCACGCCGCGGAGGCGTACGTCACGCGCCTGCTGGCCGCGGGGCGCAAGGTCGCCGTGTGCGAACAGGTGGAGGATCCGGCGCTGGCGAAGGGGCTGGTGAGGCGCGAGGTCGTGGAGATCCTCACCCCCGGAACCGCGATGAACTCGCAACTGCTCGCCGACGTGGAGAACAACTACTGTCTCGGAGTCTGGCCGGTGGCAGACGGGACGAGCGCGATCGCGCTGATCGACGTGGGCACGGGCGAGTGCGGGTGCGGGGAGGGGGACGCCGATGCGTACCTGCACCTCATCCAGGGGAAGCGGATCCGGGAGCTGGTCGTGCCGATGTCGCACGCCGAATCGCTCGAGAGATCGCTGGCCCCTCACCTCGGCCGTCCGTTCGTGACCGCGGTGGCCGACGACGAATTTCTGGCGGATTCCGCGCGCAGGGCGTTGTCCGCGCAGTTCGGCCCGCGTGCGGAGGCCTTGACGGGGTCGCTCACGCCCGGGGAACTCGCGGTGACCGGCGCCCTCCTGGGGCACTGTCTGCGCCTGCGAGGAGGCGCGCTCCCCCAGGTCGTGGGCGTGACGCGCCTGGGTGCGGCACCGTTCCTGACGCTCGACGAAGAGACCATCGCCAACCTCGAGCTGTTCGAACCGCTGCGCGGTGGCGTCGAGAGCGCCACACTTCTGCGCACGCTCGACCGCACGCTGACACCGATGGGCGGACGCGCGCTCAGGCACTGGATCCAGCGGCCGTTGTGCGACGTGGCTCGCATCGACGAGCGTCTGGACGCGGTGGCGCGCGTTCACGGCGACGCGTCTCTCGCCGAGGAAATCGTTCGCGCGCTCAAAGGTGTGGCGGACGTGCAACGTCTGGCGGCGCGCATCGCCTCCCGGAAGGCGATACCGCGCGAGCTGCACGCGCTGCGCGAGTCCCTCGAGAAGGCGCCGGCGCTGTCCGCCGCCGTTGGATCGAGCGGTGTGGCACTCCTGGAGCGCGCCGGCGCCATGCTGGGGGATCACGCGGGCCTCTGCGACGAGATCGAACGGGCGATCGTTCTCGAGCCGCCGTCGCACCTGCGCGACGGAGGGGTCATCCGGCACGGCTTCGACGAGGATCTCGACCGCCTGATCGAGGAGAGCGAGGCGGCCAGGCGGTGGATCGCCGGGCTCGAGACCCGCGAGCGCGAACGCACGGGTGTCGCGTCGCTCAAGGTCGGCTACAACAAGGTCTTCGGTTACTACATCGAGATGTCGAACGCCAGCGCGAAGTCGGTCCCGGACGACTACGTCCAGAAGCAGACGCTGGTCAACGCCCGGCGCTTCTTCACACCCGAGCTCAAGGAGAAGGAGGACCTGATCCTCCACACCGAGGAGAAGCGGGTTCGCGAAGAGCAGCGCGTGTTCGAAGCGCTGTGCGAAGGCATCGCTGCGCGCGCGGAAGCGCTGCAGCGCACCGCCGAGGCGATGGCGACGATCGACGTCGTCCAGTCGCTCGCCATGGCGGCGCGCGCCAACGGCTACCGCCGGCCGGTCGTCGACGACTCGCATTCGCTCGAGATCGTGGGGGGACGCCACCCGGTGCTCGAGCGCGTGGTATCCGAGCCGTTCGTCCCCAACGACATCGAACTCGACCTGGAGCGGCGCCAGTTCGCGCTCATCACCGGCCCCAACATGTCCGGCAAGAGCACGTTTCTGCGCCAGACGGCGATCATCGTGCTGATGGCTCAGACGGGGTCGTTCGTCCCGGCCGAACGGGCGCGCATCGGCCTGGTGGACCGGATCTTCACGCGCGTGGGCGCCGCCGACCGGCTGTCGCGGGGCGAGTCGACATTCCTCGTCGAGATGAACGAGACGGCCACCATCCTGCGCCACATGACCGACCGCAGCCTGGTGGTTCTCGACGAGATCGGCCGCGGCACTTCCACCTACGACGGACTCTCGATCGCGTGGGCGGTGACCGAGTATCTGCTCCAGGGCGCGGTTGCCCGCCCGCGCACGCTGTTCGCCACCCACTTCCACGAACTGACGCAGCTGCGGAGCGCCTACCCGCGCCTCGTGAACCTGAAGATCGCGATTCGCGAGTGGGAGGGCGGCATCGTGTTCCTTCGCAAGATCGTCGCCGGAACGAGCGACCGCAGCTTCGGCATTCACGCGGCACGCATCGCCGGTCTCCCGGCCGGCGTGATCCGGCGCGCGGAGGAAATCCTGGAGTCGCTCGAGCTGCGGCGGAATCTGATGGCGCGGGGCCTGGATCTGCGCGAGTCGCAGGATCAGTTGAGTCTGTTCGCGCGACCGCAGGCGCCGGATGCCGCTCCGGCCGACGCGCCGATCCGCCGCGAGATCGACGCGTTCGACGTGGACGGGTCGACGCCCCTCGAAGCCCTGCAGTTCATCCGGGACCTGAAGAAACGCCCCCGCTGACGCCCGCCGCCCCAACGGGGCCGCCTCCGCCCCGATCCGCCCCGACGGGAAACCGTGGTCCGCGAATTGCATACCTCCTGGCGGCCGCTGTGCGCGAGGTCGGGCGGCAGCTTTTGCAGCACTCAAAGGTAACGCTGTAACCAGATGACAGACAAGCGAATACGGGTGGCCATACTGGGCGGCGGCGAGGCGGATCTCTACGTCATGGGCGAACTGCACAAACGCCGTGACGTCGAAATCGCATTCGTCTACAACCAACATCCCGACACAATCACCATCGAGATCGCCGAGATCCTGGGGCTCCCGCGCGTCACCAGCCCGGAAGGCATTGCCGGGCACCTGCCGGTCGACTGTGTCGTCGTGGGCGAGCCCCGCGACCGGTTCGCGCCGGAGATCGAACGGCTGGGTGGCGTGGAGGTCATCGACCACAGCGTCGCGCTGTCCCGGCTGTGCAAGCGGGAGCCGGCCCCCGAACGCGCGCCCGTCGATGCCGACGACTCGCCCTACACCATCGACGACGCGATCGAAGGATTCGAGCGGCTCTTCGACCGCGAGCGGCTGCTGAAGTTCCTGCTCGACGTGGCGGTGGAAACCACCGGGGCATCCAACGGTTCCATCATGCTCTACTCGGCGGAGGCCCGCGAGCTGTTCATCGCGCACGCCACGGGCCTGAGCGAGCGCGTGATCAAGAACACGCGACAGAAGCTCGGCGAGGGAATCTCCGGCTCCGTGGCGGCGGAGCGCAAGGGAAAGCTTATCCGGCAGGCCACGGTGGGACGCTCCTACTCCACGCAAC
>CAZPUV010000289.1:0-3414 GCA_964589805.1 uncultured bacterium
GCTGCCCGCTCCGAGCTGGCGCGAGCGCGTGGCGGCCGTGCTCGGCGCCGACGTGATGCGCCACATGGTCGACGTGGACGCGCAGTCCGGGCCCGTGAGGGTGCGCGGCTTCATGAGTCTCCCGTCGCACACGCGCGCGAATCGGTTCAGCCAGTTCTTCTTCGTCAACGATCGCTCGGTGCGGGAACGAACGCTGGTGCACGCGGTGCAGGACGCCAACCGGAACGTCATTCCATACAAGCGCTACCCGGTTGCGGTGCTCTCGGTGACGATGCCGCCCGACGAGGTGGACGTCAACGTGCACCCGAGCAAGCTCGAGGTGCGGGTCCGGAACGAGCGCGTGCTGTTCGGCACCGTTCGTGGCGCGATCAAGTCGGCGCTGTCCGCGCGCAGCGAGCCGGCGCTGGCGGTGGGGGCGGGGCTGGCGCACGAGCGCGGCGCGGCCACGACCGCCTGGCCCGGCGAAGGGACGGAGCGGCGGGGAGGCCACCTCGGGAACGAGGCGGGCGGGGACGGAGCGCGCATCCGCGATGCCTTCGAGGACTATCTCGCCCGCAAGCCCGGCGCGACCGCCTCCGAAGATGTGGCCGCGGTATCGGGGCTGCCGTTCCCGCGCCGGCAGGCCGAGACCGACGACGTGGCGCGCATGGCCCCGGCCGACGACAGCCTGTACTGGCAGTTCAACCACCCGTTCATATTCATCCAGGTGGGGGGCGGGGTGGTCGTGATCGACCAGCACGCCGCGCACGAGCGCATCATCTTCGACCGCAGCATGCGCCTCCTCGAGGGCGCCTCGTCGCCGTCGCAGCAGATACTGTTCAGCATCCCCATCGAGCTGTCGCTCCGCGAACTGGAGGTGTTCCGGTCCTCGCGCGAGATGTTCCAGAAACTCGGCTTCACGCTCGAGCCCTTCGGCGGCACGAGCATTCTCGTCCGCGGCTATCCGCAGGGAATCAGCAACTGGGCCGACGGGAGACTGCTGCTGCAGATCTTCGACGACATCCTCGCGGACCGCGCTCCCGGCAATACGCACACCGAGAAGCTCGTCGCGAGCTTCGCGTGCCGGAGCGCGATCAAGGCGGGGCAGCGCCTCTCCGTCGAAGAGATGAAGCTGCTCGCCGATCAACTCTTCGCGGTCGAGAATCCCTATTCCTGCCCGCACGGCCGCCCCACCATCCATCGCCTCTCGCTCGACGAGATCGAGAGATGGTTCCACCGCCGGTAGACTCGACGCGCGCGTCCATCGCACACGGAAAGGGGAGCCCGTGAGTGCCGCGGTGCGTTGTGTGGCGCTGATGGGCGCGACGGCGACGGGAAAATCGGCGCTGGCCGTGGATCTCGCCCCGGGGTTCCAGGGCGAGATCATCTCCATGGACTCGCGCCAGGTGTACCGCGGATTCGACATCGGGACCGCCAAGCCGTCCCGGGAAGAGCGCTCGCGGGTGCCGCACCATCTGATCGACACCCTGGACCCGGACGAGACATCGAGCGCGGGGCGCCACGCGGCGGCCGCGGAGGAACTCGCGCGCGACATCGCGCGGCGCGGATGTGTGCCGTTCGTGGTCGGGGGCACGGGCCTGTACTTCCGGGCGCTCTTTCGAGGGCTGGGCCCGGTCGCGATCCCGCGCGCGGAACAGGAGCGGATCCGCGCCACGTTCGCGGGACGCGGAACGGATGAGCTGTACGAGGAACTCCGGGCGCGCGACGCGGAGCGCGCGGCGGCGCTGTCGCGCAACGACCGGGTGCGCATCACGCGCGCACTCGAGATCATCGCGTACACGGGACGGCCGGCGAGCGAGGCGCTCCGCCGTCCCCGGCCGGGGACGGATGCGCTGCAACACCTCAAACTGGTCCTCACGATGCCGCGCGCGCGCCTGCGCGACCGGATCGGCGAGCGAACGCGGGAACTCTTCGCGGCCGGCTGGCCGGCGGAGGTGGCGCGTCTTCTGGCGGCGGGTGTGAGCCCGTCGGCGCCCGCCATGCAGGGGCTGGGTTACGCGGAGATCGCAGCGGCCCTCGGGCGGGGAGAGGATCCCGGCGGGTGCCTCGAGGCGGTGGTGACGTCGACACGCCAGTACGCGAAGCGACAGGAGACGTTCTTTCGCGCAGAGCGCGATGCGATCTGGCTGGACGTCACGAACGTCGACACGCCGGCGCGCGCACGCTCGCTGATCGCCGCGTTTCTCGCGGCCGGACGCGGCGATTCCGGGCCTCAATAAGCACTTGACACTGTGGAGCTAAGGTGTTTACATCCCAATCTGTTAGGGGGGCGGGCATAACTCAGTTGGTAGAGTATCAGCTTCCCAAGCTGAAGGTCGCGGGTTCGAGTCCCGTTGCCCGCTCCATCTCACCTCACCGCATGACTCCCGCGAGACGGAACACGCGCATTCTCCTCGCCGCCGTGGCGGTGGGCGCGGTACTCGCGTGTGCCCCGGCGGAGACGGTGAAGTCGCGCTCCGACCTCGACCGGGCCGTGGGGCTCTACGTGGCCGGGGATTACCGTTCGGCGGCGAACCGCCTCGAACAGGTGGCGCGCGACGCGCTCGACGACGCGACGCGGCGCGAGGCGTACACGTACCTCGGCCGGTCGCACATGGCGCTCGGTGAGACCGACGACGCGATCCGGGCGTTCATGCTGGGCGTGCGCTACGGCGACCAGGGGCCGTGCGTCGAGTACCTCGAGGTGTTGAAGCGGTATCAGGAAGGGTCGCCCGAAGGCCTCCACATCCTGGAGACCATCACGCGCGGTGAACTGGCGGGTGCCGCGGTGCGCGTGCTCGACGACGCGGAAGTCGACCCGAAGGGGCCGACACCCATCCAGATCGCTGAGAAGCGGGGATGGTTCCCGGCGCTCCCCGACGGACGGGAGCACGCGGACGAGCCGGTGACGCGCGCGGCACTGTACGTGTTCGTGAGCCGGGTGCTCGCCGGCACGGGTGTGCGCGGCGGGGCCGGGCAGGTGATGCCCGGGGGATTCCGGGGGGCGCTGAACAACGCCGGGCCGGTGTCGGGGAACGAAGCCATCGCGGTACTGGAGAGAGTGCGCGCGCTGAAGGAGAAGCATGGCCGATAGAGCGCTCGAGATCGTGTCGATGAAGGATCCCGCGGACTTCGGGCTCGCGCCCGGGATCCTCTCGGTCGGCGACCGCATTCTCGAAGTCGCGGGAAAGCCGGCCGAAGACCAGATCGACTTCCATTTCCATACGTCGCGGGGGAAGTCGGTGGTCATCCGCGTGGAGCGCAGGGATGGCCGGGTGGAGAACATCGCTCTGCCGACGTCCGTGGTCGCGGGGCTGGAGATATGGTTCGAGGCGATGGACTTCCGCCGCTGTCGCTGCAAGTGCCCGTTCTGCTTCGTCGACCAGATGCCGAAGGGAAGCCGTGAGACGCTCTACGTCAAGGACGAGGACTTCC
>CAZPUV010000290.1:0-3375 GCA_964589805.1 uncultured bacterium
ACCGCTGGATCAGCGCACTCGCCTCTTCGCGTGTCTCCGTCTGCCCGAGGAGAAGTGTGACCTCGGAACGTCCGCCGGGAGGGATCTCGAGCGCGGTCTGAAGCGCGGCGCACGGATCCAGTCCCGCGCCGCATCTGCCCGACATGGGTTTCCCCTGACTGACCGCGGCCGGATGCTCCAGCGTGCCGTTGCGTCCCACGAACTCGGTGCGATCGCCGGTCCACGCGGTCTGCGCGCCGCCGAGATCGGCAAAGGCGATGCGCGTGCCGAAGTCGGCGTTCCACGGGTTGCGCGCGAACATCGCGCCGGTGACGGGATCCATCTCCGTGACCACGTATGGCGCCGAGGCGCCGCGGGATTCACCCAGGACCCACTCGAGGTACGCCGTCACCGAAAGGCGCCGGGTGTTCGAGGAATGGTTGGTGATCGTCAGACGGGATATCTTCACGGGATCACCGGCCGGCACGAAGTGCAGCAGGTCGAGCGCGATGCCGTGGGCGTCGTAGGCGAAGCGGGTCCAGCCCCGGCCGTGGCGCACCTCGTAGGAGCCGGCGTCTTCGCGGATCGGGAGCGGGGTCGGGCTCCACAGTGTTTCGGACTCGTCGTCCCGGATGTAGAACATCTCGGCCGGCGGGTCGCTCACCGGATCGTTCGACCACGGCGTGAGCCGGTTCTTCTGGCTGTTGATCGACCACGTGCACCCGGCCCCCGCTTCCGAGACCAGGCATCCGAAGCGGGGGTTGGCGATGACGTTGATCCACGGAGCCGGGGTCCACTGCCCGGCGCGCAGAACGATGTGGTACTCGCGGCCGTCTGCGGAGAAGCCTCCGAGGCCGTTGAAGAACTCGAGTTCACCGGCGTAGTCCCGCGCCGGCGAAACCGCCGGGACCTCCTGCGTCCGTTCGGGAGGAACGATCGCCGGAGCGTTGGGACGGCCGGCCCGGGCGATCTGTGCGGCCAGCGGGCCGTTCCGGCTGGAGAGGAACACGCGCGCCACGCTCTCCAAAGCCTCGCTCTGCCCGGTGGTCACCTGATCCGACCGGAGGATGAACACGTTCCCGCGCGACTCGTGACCCTCGGGCTGCGCGATCGTTCGTGTGGCGCCCACGATGGTCTCGAGCAGCGCCTGCAGATCCTGCAGGTAGGACGGCGCCCGGTCGTTCAGGATCACGAGGTCGACGGCCAGGCCCTTCATCCGCCAGTAACGATGCGCACGCAGCAGTTGTCGAACCAGGCCGATGTCCTCGGCGTCGTCGATCTTCACCAGCACGATGGGCAGATCCCCGGATATCCCGCTGGCCCAGAGTGCCGTCACGCCTTCGATCTGCCGCATCCGCGCTTCGCCGAGTGCCCGCAGCTTGCGATCGCTGTAGAGGAGTGCGCCGCTCAGCGTCTGAAACAGGTGCGCCTCGTCGGGGCCGATGCCGAGGTGGTGCAGCTGGACCATGGCCTGGGTCCACGCCAGCGTGGCGGCGCGATCGAACGTGGTCACATCGTTGTACTTGTCGGCGAGGTTGAGCACCTCGCTCCGTGATGAACCCACCAGGGTCGAGAAGACCAGCCACACGGTCTCGCCCGCCGGTACACGGACCCGGCGGCGCAGGCTCACGATGGGATCCAGCACCGGACCGGTGGTACCGGTGAGCGCCCGCCCGTCCTGCGCCTGCGGTGCACGCACGCCTCGCCCGCGTCCGAGGAACCGGGAGCGGTCGGTTTCCCATTCCAGTTCGCCGAGTGTTTCGCCCTCCACCGCGACGACGTGCGCGAGCCACACCTCGGCGTCTTCCGGCGACCGGCGTCGGCGGCTGGCGAGGAGCGTGTTGAGCTCCGCGACACTCTCGGTCTGGACGAACAGGTTGGAAAACGCGGGGTGGCTCGTGTCCGCGCCCGCGGGAGCCAGGACGATTTCCGCGTAGGACGTCACTTCGATCTCGCGCGTTCGTGTTCCGCGGTTCGATATCGCCACGCGGCGGACCTCCGCGTTGTCCTCCGACGACACGATCACCTCGAGGCGGGTCTCGATCGAACCATCGCGCCGAATGAACTCCCCGCGGTCCTCGGTGAAGGACACGTTGTAGCTCTTCGGCTCGCGCGCGCATGGCTGGAACGTCGCCGACGAACATTCCCCGCTCTCGACGTCGCGCAGGAAGATGTAGGAGCCGGCGTCGTCCCGGGTCGGGTCTTCCCGCCAGCGCGTGACCGCAAGATCGCGCCACCGGCTGTATCCCGATCCCGCGACGGTGAGCATCACCGAGTAGTTGCCGTTGGAGAGTATCTGTGACCGCGGTGTGGCGCCGTAGGGCGTCTCGAAGTGACGCGTGTGGGGAGGGACCAGCTCGCGGACGTCGCGCATCACGGTGGCGGGATGGAGGTGCGGGCGGACGACCGCGACATCGCGCGGTGTTCGCTCCTCGAGCAGGAGTTCGCTGGCCCGCACGATCGGTTCGGCGTGGAAGCGCGCGCGCATGGCGCCGCCGTGGAGGACGTTCCCCAGGGCGACCATGAGCATCCCCTGGTGGTGGGCCATGTACATCCGCACCACGGCCCGCCGCGTGTTCTCCGGAAGCCGGGAAGGCGTGTAGTCGAGCGCCTCGTAGAATCCGTACGGCCCCGCGGCGCCCTCATTCGTGAGCGCCCTGAAGTTGCGCAGCGCGGCCTCCGGGTCGAGCATCGCCGCCAGCCCCGTGGCGTACGGCGCGACCACGACGTCGTCGGCGAGTCCGCGGCGGAGCCCGAGGCCGGGCACGCCGAAATTTGAGTACTGGTACGTCATCGCGAGGTCGCGCGCGTTGTAGCCGGACTCCGACACACCCCACGGGACGCCGCGCCTGGCGCCGTACCGTATCTGGCGCCTGACCACGCGGCGGCAGGACTGGTCGAGGAGACCGTCGGCGGGGGCGCGCATGATCAGTGCCGGCATCAGATACTCGAACATCGACCCCGACCACGACAACAGGACGGCGTCGCCGCCCGCCAGGATCAGGGGGCGGCCCAGCCGGAACCAGTGCTTGACCGGCACGTCACCCTTGGCGATGGCGATGAAGCTCATCAGGCGGGCTTCCGAGGCGAGCAGATCGTATCGTCCCGGATCGAGCCCCCCGTCGTTCATCCGGTATCCGATCGAGAAGAGCATCCGGGTCGGGTCGAACAACAGACCGAAATCCATGTCCATGACCATCTGTCGCGCGTCATTCGCGAGCCGGACGAGACGCTGCACCAGTGTCGCGGCGGAACCCGCCGATCGCTCCAGGCTGCCGACGAGCGCGTCGATCTCGCCGAGATCGGTGGCGGATTCGGGGGCGTTCGCCAACGCGGCGCGCCGTTCCACCAGGTCGTGCAGCACCGCCTGGCATCGCCGCGGCAGTTCGGCGAGAG
>CAZPUV010000291.1:0-3351 GCA_964589805.1 uncultured bacterium
GACGCGCGCAACCATGCGGAGCGCGGAGGTCTGCTTCTTCGGCGTCTGCGTATAAACGCGCGTGCACACGCCCCGCTTCTGCGGGCACGCCGCCATCGCCGGCGTCTTCGAACGCGTCGGTTTCTCGTTCCGCCCTCGGCGAATCAACTGGTTGATCGTCGGCACAAACCCTCCGATTTCGGCACAAAAATCCCGCCGCAGCCTCGGGCTGTGGATAACTCGCGCCGGCCCGGTGCGGGGGGATCAATAACTTATTTAATTACTTGTGGTTACCAGGACTTCCCGTGAGGAAGTTATGGAGCCGCGAAGCAGGAACTTTATCTGCTTTCCGGCGACCTGTCAAGCCTCTTTGTGGGCCAACCGGCCTACTTCTCCATACTTTCCTTGCCCACGGCCGAGAGGGGCTCCTCGCGGAGATCCTCTCCATCGTCCATACCCGCCTCTTCGGCCATTCCCACGAACTCGTCGTCCGCGGCAGGCACGATTTCGATGAAGTCGTAGTCCTTCACACCCGTTCCCGCCGGGATCAGGTGCCCGATAATCACATTCTCCTTCAGCCCCACGAGCCGGTCGCGCTTTCCGCGGACGGCCGCGTCGGTCAGAACCCGCGTGGTCTCCTGGAAACTCGCCGCCGAGAAGAAGCTCTCGGTGGAGAGCGACGCCTTGGTGATCCCGAGCAGCATGGGCTTGAAGGTGGACGGTCTCCCGCCATCCGCCATGATCCGCTCGTTCTCCTCGCGGAAGATGGTCTTGTCCATGAGGTCGCCCTCCAGGAACGTGGTGTCGCCCGGATCCTCGACCTGCACCTTCTGCAGCATCTGGCGCACGATCACCTCGATGTGCTTGTCGTTGATGCCCACACCCTGGAGACGGTAGACCTCCTGGATTCCGTTGACGAGGTACTCCTGAGCGGCGTTCACGCCCTTGATCGCCAGGATGTCGAACGGGTTGACCGGTCCCTCGGTCAGGTTGTCTCCGGCCTCGACGCGATCGCCCTCGTACACTCGCAAGTGCTTGCCCTGCGGGATGATGTAGGTGCGCTCGTCGTTGTTCTCGTTCTTGATGATGATCTTGCGCATGCCGCGCGTGATCGGACCGAACTCGACCGTACCGTCGATTTCCGACACGACCGCGGACTCCTTGGGCTTGCGAACCTCGAACAGTTCCGCCACCCGCGGCAGACCGCCGGTGATGTCACTCGTCTTGGCCGTCTCACGGCCGATCTTGCACAGGGTGTCACCGGCCAGGACTTCCTGCCCGTCCTTCACCAGAACCTGCGCGCCGGTCGGGATGATGAAGTTGCCGATGACTTCGCCACGGTTGTCGAGAACATGGATGTGGGGATGCAGCTTCTTGTCGCGATCCTCGATGACCACCATCTGCATCTTGCCGGTCTTCTCGTCGATCTTCTCCCGGAGCGTTGCGTCGAGCACCAGGTCGCCGAAATGCACCACGCCCGCCTTGTCTGACAGGATGACGTCCGAATACGGATCCCAGCGGTAGATGACCGTGCCCGGCTCCACCATATCACCATGCTTGACGTTGAGCTCGGCGCCGTAGGGAACTCCGAAGCGCGAACGAACGCGATCGCCTTCATCGAGCAGCAGGAACTCGCTCTTGCGAGAGATCACGATCTCCTTGCCGCTTCGGCCTCCCACCGTGCGCAGGCCCTTGAAGGTGGCCTTCCCCGGGTATTTCACGGTCTTCTGCGTCTGCTCCGCGATGCGTCCCGCGATGCCGCCGATGTGGAAGGTCCGCAACGTCAACTGGGTCCCGGGCTCGCCGATCGATTGCGCGGCGATGACGCCCACGGCTTCTCCCTTTTCCACCAGGCGCCCGGTGGCGAGGTTGGTGCCGTAGCAAAGGGCGCACACGCCGCGCTTGGCCTCGCACGTGAGCACGCTTCGAATCTTCACGTGCTCGACGCCACGGTCTTCGATCGTAGCGGCGAAGTCCCATGTCAGCATCTGGTTGGCTTCGACGATCACGTCGCCGGAAATCGGATCGAGGACATCGTCCACCGTGACACGCCCCCGGATGCGGTCGGAGAGCGCTTCGATGATCTCTTCACCCTCCTTGAGAGCGGAGATGTCGATGCCCATGATCGTGCCGCAGTCGTGCACGGTTACGATCACATCCTGCGCCACATCCACCAGACGACGGGTGAGATAGCCGGCGTCCGCGGTCTTCAGAGCGGTGTCGGCGAGACCCTTCCGGGCTCCGTGCGTCGAAATGAAGTACTGCAGCACCGAAAGTCCTTCGAGGAAGTTCGCGACGATCGGCATTTCGATGATCTCGCCGATCTGGCCCGTGATCTTCTTCTGCGGCTTGGCCATCAGGCCTCGCATGCCCGCCAGCTGCCGCACCTGGTCCTTGCTGCCTCGCGACCCGGAGTCGGACATCATGAAGATCGGGTTGAACCCGTCACGGTCCTTGCGCAGACCCTCCATCATGAGCTCGCCGACTTCGTTCGTGGCCCGGGTCCAGGCGTCGATGATCTTGTTGTATCGTTCGCCGTCGGTGATGTCGCCTTCCTCGTACTGCTTGATGATGTGTGCGACATCCTTGCTGGCCCGCGCGATGGCATCCTGCTTGCCGGTGGGAACGATCAGGTCATCCATGCCCACCGTGAGCCCGCTCTTGGTCGCGAAGCCGAAACCCGCGTCCTTGAGGTCATCGAGGAAACGGATCGTTCGCTCGAGGCCGAGCTTGTCGAACGCCTCGGCGACGAGGCTCGCGAGCCCTTTCTTGTCCATGACGTCGTTCTTGAAACGCAGATCCTGCGGGATGATGTGGTTGAACAGAACTCGTCCGACGGTGGTATCGATGGACTTGCCTTCCCAGCGCAACTTGATGCGCGCGTGCAGGTCGAGCTGTCCGGTCTCGTGGGCGATGACCACCTCATCCATCGAATAGAAGGCCTTGCCCTCTCCGCGCGCGCCCTTCCTGGCCATCGTGAGGAAATAGGCCCCGATAACCATGTCCTGCGACGCCACCGCGAGCGGCTTGCCGTTCGCCGGCGACAGGATGTTGTGAGCGGACAGCATCAGCGTCCGCGCCTCGAGTTGTGCCTCGTACGAAAGCGGCACATGCACGGCCATCTGGTCGCCGTCGAAGTCGGCGTTGAACGCCGCGCACACGAGCGGATGCAGTCGTATGGCCTTGCCCTCGACGAGCACCGGCTGAAACGCCTGAATTCCAAGGCGGTGCAGCGTGGGCGCGCGGTTCAGGAGCACCGGATGCTCCTGGATGATCTCTTCGAGGATGTCCCAGACCTCGGGGCTCTCCTGTTCGACGAGTTTCTTCGCGCTCTTCACCGTCTGCACGTAGTTCTTCTCTTCGAGCTTCCGG
>CAZPUV010000292.1:0-3335 GCA_964589805.1 uncultured bacterium
GGCGCGATCATGATGCCGCCCGTCTCCGTCTGCCACCACGTGTCCACGATCGGGCACTTCTTGTTCCCGATGGTGCGCTGGTACCACATCCACGCTTCGGGATTGATGGGTTCGCCCACGGTCCCGAGCAACCGCAGGGACGACAGGTCGTGCTTCGCCGGCCATTCGTCGCCCCACTTCATGAAGGCGCGGATCGCGGTCGGCGCGGTGTAGAAGACGTTCACGCGGTAGCGTTCCACCATCTCCCAGAAGCGCCCGCGGTTGGGCCAGTCGGGCGCGCCCTCGTAGAGCAGGCACGTCGCCCCGTTCTGGAGCGGGCCGTAGACGATGTAACTGTGACCGGTTACCCAGCCGATGTCGGCGGTGCACCAGAACATGTCGGAGGGCTTCAGATCGAACACGTACTTCGTGGTGAGGTACGTGAAGACCATGTAGCCGCCGGTGGTGTGGATGATCCCCTTGGGCTTGCCGGTGGTTCCGCTCGTATAAAGGAGGAACAGCATGTCCTCGCTGTCCATCCGCGCGGGCGGACACTCCGGCGACGCATCGCGCATGATCTCGTGGTACCAGCTGTCGCGCCCGGCTTTCATGCGGCACGGAAACGCGTCCGACGGGCTGCGACGGACGACCACGACGTGCTCGACGCTCGGGCAGTCGGCGACTGCTTCGTCGACGATGTCCTTGAGCGGGAGCACCTTGCCGCGACGCCATCCGCCGTCACCGGTGACCACCGCCCTGGCCTGGCAGTCGATCACGCGGTCGCGGATCGACTCCGCGGAAAACCCGGCGAAGATCACCGTGTGAACCGCGCCGATGCGGGCGCACGCGAGCACCGAAACCACCAGCTCCGGGTTCATCGGCAGGTAGATGGCAACGCGGTCTCCCTTCTTGATACCCAGCGCCTTGAGCGCGTTGGCGAACATGTTCACCTCGCGCGAAAGATCGCCGTAGGTCATCACGCGCCGGTCGCCCGGCTCCCCCTCCCACACGATCGCAGCCTTGTGGCGCATGGCACCATCCAGGTGACGGTCCAGGCAGTTGTACGTGATGTTGGTCTTGCCACCCACGAACCATTTGTAGAACGGCGCCTTGCTGTCATCGAGCACGCGCGTCCATTTCTTGAACCAGTGCAGTTCTCCGGCGGCACGCGCCCAGAACTTCGCCGGTTGCTGGATGCTTTCCTTGTAGAGGCGACGGTATTCGGTCTCCGACCGAATGTGCGCTGCGGCGCTGAACGCCGCGGATGGCTTGAAACGGCGCGCTTCCTTGAGCACGGACTCGAACCGTCTCGGATCGATGTTCGACATTAGTGGAATTCTCCTTTCCCTTGCCGTGGCCGAGCGGCCTCTCGTAGTCTAGCCAATGGGAGGATCCGAACCAACGTCTTTCGCCACGGGTGACCCGTTGTTCCGCCGCCGAACCCTCGACCGTCCCGCTTTTGCATGGGCCCTGTACGACTGGGCCAACTCCGCGTTTTCGACAACCGTGATGGCGGGTTTCTTCCCCATCATGTTCAAGCAGTACTGGAGCGCGGGTGTCGACGCGTCGGTGTCGTCGTTCCGGCTCGGCATGGCGAGTTCCCTCGCCAGCCTCGCCATCGCGCTCGCCGCCCCCGCGCTGGGTGCGATCGCCGATGCGGGCGGTTCGCGCAAGCGCTTTCTTCTCACGGCCGCCGGCGTCGGCATTGCGGGCACCGCCGCGCTCTTCTTCGTGGCGGCCGGACACTGGGCCATGGCCGCCGCGGTGTTCGTGATCGCATCGGTGGGATTCTCCGCATCGATGATCTTCTACGACGCACTGCTGGTGGATGTGTCGACACCACGAACGTCGGACTACGTTTCTGCGTTCGGTTTCGCCGTCGGCTATCTGGGCGGCGGCGTTCTCTTCGTAGTGAATATCCTCATGTACAGGTCCCCGGGTACCTTCGGCCTCGCGACCCCGGAAGACGCCGCGCGCTGGTCGTTTCTCACGGTGGCCGCCTGGTGGGCGCTGTTCTCGATCCCGCTCGCGCGGCGCGTGCGCGAGCGTCCCGCGGCCGCCCGCGGCGACGGAAGCGCGCGGCGCGGACTCCACGACCTCCTGGAGACGTTCCGGCACCTGCGCCGGCACCGCGTCGTGCTGCTGTTCCTGCTCGGGTACTGGTTCTACATCGACGGTGTGCACACGATCGTGCGCATGGGGATCGACTACGGTCTTGCGCTGGGGTTTCCCGCCGGCACGCTGATCCTCGCACTGGTGCTGATCCAGTTCGTCGGCTTCCCCGCCTCGATCGCGTTTGGAAGGATCGGGAACCGCTTCGGCGCGAAGACGGGCATCATGATCGCGATCGCCGTCTACACCGCGATATGCGTGTGGGGATACCTGCTCTCGCGCCCGTCGGAGTTCTACGCGCTGGCGATCGGCATCGGTCTCGTCCAGGGAGGGATCAACAGCCTCAGCCGTTCGTTCTACTCGCGGCTGATTCCGGAGAACCAGTCGGCCCAGTTCTTCGGCTACTACAACACGATCGGGCGCTTCTCCGCGGTGCTGGGGCCGGCCGTGATGGGCTGGGTCGGCGTGACGACGGGGAATCCCCGGCTCTCGATGCTCGCGCTCATCGTCTTCTTCGTCGCCGGTGCGATGTTCCTTGCGCGGGTTCCCGACCGCCGGGTATCTTCTCCCCCGGCAACCGCCGGTTCGCCGTGAGGCCGCATCCATGATTCATCTCAAGGACATCGTCGACCGTTTCAACGAGGCACTGGACCGCGCAACCGCGGCCGGCGTGACCGAGCCGACCGCCCTCTCGCTTGCCACCGTCGGTGCGAACGGCCGCCCGTCGGTCCGCACCATGCTGCTCAAGGAAGCCAATGAGCACGGGTTCGTCTTCTACACCAACCTCGAGAGCCGCAAGGGCGGCGATCTGAAGCACTCCCCGTGGGTATCGCTGTGCTTCTGGTGGGCCCCGATCGCCGAACAGATACACGTCGACGGCCGGGTGAAGCCCGTGACGGCGACGGAAGCCGACGCGTACTTCGCGACGCGCCCGCGCGGGAGCCAGATCGGCGCCTGGGCATCGCGTCAGAGCGAGGTGCTCGAGTCCCGCCAGGTCCTGCTGGACCGGGTGGCGGCGGCCGAGAAGCGCTTCGCGGGCAAGGACGTTCCAAGGCCCCCGTACTGGTCCGGGTTCCGCCTGATCCCCGACCGGTTCGAGTTCTGGTACGGACGGGAAGACCGGCTGCACGAGCGCGTGGAATTCCGGTTCGAGGACACCCGCTGGGTGGAGCGGATCCTCTCGCCGTAGGGAAAAAAGGCGTTGCGGGCGCCCCGTGCAGATTGGTAAACTTTATGCGTCCCAC
>CAZPUV010000293.1:0-1707 GCA_964589805.1 uncultured bacterium
ACTGCTCGGTGATCTTCCGCTCGGTGAAACCGTCACGCTGGGACTCGCTCATGCCGGCGGCCTGCAACGGCGTCAGGGCTTCGCGCTTCTCCTTGTTGTGCAGGACCGTTCGCGGCTCCTCGAGGCGCGGCAGGCACGGGATCGCCGACAGGAACTCCTTCGCCAGTGACGACTGGACGAGCGGTTGCATCGCGTCGGCCTCCCGGGTCATCAGGTCAACGCCGGTGGGTGTGGCGGTTCCGGTCTGGACGGCGAGCGCAAGCGCAAGCGAGACGAGGCTGTGAGTCATTGGAATCTCCCCTTCCGTTGAGTCAGCGCTCCGTCCACTGTGTCACCCCGGGCCGGCGAGCGCAAGACCTTGCGACCCCGGCGGCGACCGGCGCCGGGGTGCTGCTGTGGATTCCCGCTTCGGCATGAAAGACGGATTCTGCTAGATTGTCCGCATGGGAGCGCCAATCAACCTGCCCTTCATCGCCGTCACTTCCGGAGATCCCGCCGGTATCGGCCCGGAGATCGTGGCGCGGCTCTTCGGCCGCTACCGGTCGCCGCGCTCGATCGCGCTCGTCATCGCCTCGCCCGGGCTGTTCGAGAAATGGGGGCCTCGATTCCGCTTCCGGCCGCCCGTGGTGGACTCCGTCGACGCCGCGCGTGAACTCGTGGGGCGGACACCGAAGTCACGGCGTCCTCACGCCATCCTGCTCGACACCGGCGTTCGCGGCCAGGTCCCCTCCGGCCGCGACAGCGAGGCCGGCGGGCGCCACGCGGGGACGTCGATCCTCCGGGCCTGCGAACTGGCAAATAATCGATCAGTCGTGGCGATCGTCACGCCGCCCGCGTCCAAGAAGTCGTTGAATCTGGGGCACTTCGACTTCCCGGGCCACACCGAGATGTTGGCCCGTTACTTGAATGCACCCGACTGTCAGATGATGATGGTGCGCCGCCACCTTCGGGTGGTTCCCTTCACGAGGCACGTCCCCCTCGGCCGGGTGGCCGACTACGTCACCGCCGACCGGCTGGAGACCTGCATCCGGGTGACGGCCGAGGCGCTGAAGCGGGACTTCCGGATTCCGCGGCCCCGGATCGCCGTGGCGGGGTTGAATCCCCATGCGGGTGAGGACGGTGTCATCGGCACCGAGGACCGCGATGTGATCCAGCCGGTTGTCGAGCGGCTCCGTGCGGAAGGAATCGGCGTGAGCGGCCCGCATCCGGCGGACGCGATGTTCCAGTCGGCGCCGGAAGCGGCGAAGGCGCCCGCCGCGACCCGGCGGGGTGCGGCGCGGACCGGCGCCTGGACCACCCGCCCCCGCGTTGCGGGGTACTACGACGCGTATATTGCGATGTACCATGACCAGGGCCTGGTGGCGTTCAAGATGCTCGCGCAGCGGCGCGGCGTGAATGTCACCGTGGGTCTTCCGGTTCCGCGCACATCGGTCGACCACGGCACCGCGTACGACATCGCGGGCAAGGGTGTGGCGGAAGACGCCTCGCTTCAGGAGGCATACCGGCTGGCGGAGATGCTGGCCGTCGCGCCGCGCAGGACAGTGAAATGACAGAAGACACGCGCGAAGAACGATCCGTCATCGGCGTCTACCACCTGGTCAAGACGTACCGGGAGCACAACGCCCTGGACGACGTGAACTTCTCGGTGGCCAACGGCGAGTTCGTATTCCTCGTCGGCCCGAGCGGTGCGGGCAAGAGCACGCTCCT
>CAZPUV010000293.1:1717-3325 GCA_964589805.1 uncultured bacterium
TGATCTACATGGAACAATACCCGACCAGCGGACAGGTGGTGGTGGGTTCGTTCGTCTCCACGCGCATGAAGCGCAAGGACATTCCGTTTCTCCGCCGGAAGGTCGGGATCATCTTCCAGGACTACAAACTGCTCGACGACCGGACGGTCTACGAGAACATCGCCATCGGCATGCGCATCATCGGCGCGTCGCCGTACGCAATCAAGCATCGGGTGACGTCGCTTCTGAACGAAGTCGGTCTGTACCACAAGCGACTGGAGATGCCGACCGTCCTGTCCGGCGGCGAGCAGCAGCGCGTCGCGATCGCGCGCGCTCTGGTGAATCATCCCGTCATCCTCCTCGCGGACGAGCCCACGGGCAATCTGGACCCCGATTCCGCGGAGGACATCCTGCGCCTCCTGTTCAAGATCAACAGCGGAGGGACCGCAGTGCTGATGGCCACGCATGATCATTCGTTCGTGGAGAATTTCGGACAGCGCATCATCCACCTTCGCGACGGGAAGATCTTCGAGGACCGCAAGACGGGACTGGTCGGCAACCTGAGCGACCGCCTGGAGGCGGTGCGGCTGGACCGCGAGCGCCAGCGCCGCGTCGACCGCGCGATCAGGCGGCAACGCGCGAGTACGCTGGCTCCCACGCGCACCACGGAGTAGAGGCATGATCCGACGCTGGCTGTACATCTTCGACGAGGCGTTCCGCACCGTCCGCCGCCACAAGGGGCTGACGTCGATCTCCGTGGTCATCATGAGCCTGTCGCTCCTGATGCTCGCCGTGTTCCTGCTCGCCACCGACAACGTCCTCAAACTCGTCGGCCAGGCGCAGGACGAGATGAAGCTGTACGTCTACATCGAGGAGGGCGCGGGGCAGGGCACCATCGAGAAGCTGCACGGCCAGATTCTCTCGCAGGCCGAGGTTGCGACCGTGGCCTTCGTGTCCCGCGAAGAGGCGCTGGCGGACTTCCGCGAGCAGCTGGGATCCGACGCCGACATGTTGAGCGCGCTCCGCGTCAATCCGTTGCCCAACTCGTTCTGGGTGTCGCCGAAGGCGGCCCACAAGACGCGCGATGACATGGTCGCACTCGCGGCGCGCATCGAGGGCATGGCGGGCGTGGAGGAGGTGCGCTACGGCAAGGAGTTCCTGGACAAGTTCGCGTCCATCGTGCAGGGCATCTACACCGTGGACATCGTGGTGGGGTTCATCGTGATCCTCTCCGCCGTGTTCATCATCGCCAACGCGGTCCGGCTCACCGTCATGAGCCGTCGCAAGACCATCGAAATCCTGAAGCTGGTCGGGGCCACGAACCCCTTCATCGTAGCACCGTTCATCATCGAGGGGGCGTTCCAGGGCGGGATCGCGGCCGTACTTTCGCTGCTCCTGCTCCGTATCGTGACTGAAGTGAGCAGCAACATCCTCCCGGACATCACGTTCTTTTCGCTGGAGAAGTCGCTCGTCTTCATGGCGACGTGCGTCGTCATAGGGTCGCTCGGGAGCTTCATGGCCCTGCGCCGCTATCTCCAGATGCGATGAGCCGTCGACCGCGCATCGTCCGCTTCACCATTCGTGCGCTGGCTGCCGCGACACTCGCGCTGGCCGTGTCCGCGTTCCCGC
>CAZPUV010000294.1:0-3320 GCA_964589805.1 uncultured bacterium
TTTCTTCGGCTACATGATCAGATACTCGATTCCAATCCTGATCCCGATGTTCGTGATCATGACGTTCATTTTCTTCCGGTAAGACGGCCCGACGGGAGGCAGCATGGCGGTTTTCTACGAAGTCATCGTTCGCGGGGACGACCGCGACTTGATTCCCTACCTGACTGGATACGCAGCCGGCAGCGGGTCGAGCGGCCTGCACTTCGCGCAGGATGCCGGGCTCCGCGTGAGTGCGCTGCGTGAACGCATCAAACATCGTGGCGAGTTGCAGCACATCATCTGTCCGGAGGGAGACCGGGCGAAGTTGCGCGACGCGGTCAAGAAAGCGGCTCCGCGCTTCGAGTTCGAGATTCTCGAGGAGTCGAAGATCGAACGTGGATATTTCCACTTCGAGTTCGAGACGCCGAGCCGGAAGGTCGCGGACGCGCTCAAGAAGATACTCGCGAAGCTCCCGGCGGGTGTCGACGCGATGGACTATGAGCCCGAGGAGATCGTGGATCCCGGGGCCAGAGGAGCCGAGGTCTATTCCCCCGCGCACGAGTACATCTTCCGCGGCAAGGGCGTGATCGAGGGCGACGTGGGCGGTGTCATCGCCACCCGCATGCGCCTCGTGGAGATCGAATTCGCGCAGTGCGGCGAAATCGACCTTCACCGGACATAGCGTCAGCGCCGGTCGTACTGAAGAGGCGCCGCGCCCATGATCCTGTCCATCAGGGCTGCGTCGTCCGGCAGCAGTCCGGCCGCCGGCAGCCTGCGCGTAACTTCCACCCACCTGGGATCCGCCTCAAACACGTCCTTCAGGAACGCAAGCCCCTCCTTCTCCTTTCCCGCGGTCAGCATCGTGATCGCGGCCCAGTAGCGGATCTCCGGGTTGCCGGGCAGCATCTTCGCCGCGGCACCGTACGCTTCCATCGCCCCTTTGAGGTCGTTCACGGCCAGCCGGTCGTCTCCTTCATTCATCCTTTCGTATGCCCGATGGACGTCCACCAGGCGGCGAAGCTCCTTCAACGGCTCCGGACTGTCCTCGACGCGCAGATCGATCGTCCGTTCCGCCCACGGGCGCCCGCCCGACTTTCCCGGCACGATGAGTATCACGGCCGATTGCTTGCCGCGGATGTCTCCGCCCTCCTTCTGAGCGGCCTCGAGTGCTGCGATCAGTCTTTCGGCGAGATCACCCTTCGTCGTCTGGTAGGAGTGCGCCATGGCGTCCCACACCGTGTCCCTCTCCATCAGATTCGCCTGCACCGAGTACTGCGGTCCGCGGCGATGACCGAATTCCGCGATGCAGTTGGCGCCCGTGTGGACCGCCACGTTTCCCTTCGCGTCCACCATGGCCACCTGACGCACTTCGCGTTGCGGATCCGCGGCGAGAAGTGCCGCGAGTGCCTGCGGTGCCGTCTTTCCCGCGCGCATCAGCTCGAGACCAAGCGGACCGTAGGAGACCTCGGTGAACGACTGCGTCGCCACCGCCCCCACCCCGGCCTCCGCCCAGGACACCCGCGAGCCGACGGAGAACCAGTGCGACTGCACCGCGACACCCAGTTCGCCCGTCAGCGAATCGCGCGCAACGATCGAGTATGTGTGAACGGGCCGTGCGACGGCCACACTCCCGGTTTCACCGGACCGGGCGTCCGGCGCGTGGGCGAACGAAAGGCCGAGGACGAGCATCGACAGCGAAAACAGGCGTTTCATGGCGTCTCCTTGTGGCCTCCCCGTGCCGCCTTCGGGGTCGCTCCGGGCGGATTGACGACGGCAGGGAAAGGTCCTATTCTCAGGGTTCTTCCCCGTACGCTAGCACACGGGCCACGGGCCGCGGAAGCCCGCCATTCCAACGGAAGCGACATGATGAATCCACCGAAAGAACCCCTGCTCGAACGTTTTCTACGCTACGTCAAGATCGATACTCGTTCCGAAGAGGATTCCAAGACTTTCCCCAGTACCGAGAAACAGTGGGACCTGTTGCGCCTGCTGCACGAGGAACTGCTCGGTCTCGGACTGAAGGACACCACGCTCGACGAGCACGGTTACGTCTTCGCCACGGTGCCGTCGAATCTTCCACCGGAACACGCGATGAAGGTGCCCGTCATCGGCTTCATCGCGCACGTCGACACGTCGCCTGCGGTCACGGGCACCAACGTCAAACCCGTCGTGCACCGGAATTATCAGGGCGGTGACATCGTGCTTCCGGGCGACCCGACCAAGGTCATTCACCCGTCGGAATACCCGAATCTGGAGAAGATGTACATCGGGATGGATATCGTGACGACGGACGGAACGACACTCCTCGGCGCGGATGACAAGGCCGGCATCGCCGAAATCATGACCGCCGTGGATGTGTTCCTTCGCAACCCCGACATCCCGCGGGGCGTGATCAAGGTGGCGTTCACCCCCGATGAAGAGATCGGCAAGGGAGCAGACCATTTCGACGTGGAACGCTTCGGCGCGAATTTCGCGTACACCATGGACGGCGGCCCGCTCGGGGAACTCGAGTGCGAGACGTTCAACGCGTTCGGCGCGGTGGTTACCATTGAAGGCGTCGGCGTGCACCCCGGATACGCGAAGAACAAGCTCGTCAACGCGATCCGCATTCTCGGCGATTTCGTGGTGCGCCTGCCGCGCGAGTTGAGTCCTGAGATGACCGAGGGCCGCGAGGGCTACATCCACCCGTACGTGATCGAGGGGCAGAACGAAGCGGTGAAGATGCGACTTCTCCTGCGTGACTTCGAGATGGCGGGCATCGAGAAACAGCAGGCCATCCTGCGCGCCATCGCCACGGAGGTGCAGGAGATGCACCCGAAGGCCCGCATCACCGTGGAAGTCAAGGAGTCCTACAAGAACATGCTCTACCAGATCGAAAAAGAACCGCGCCTGGTCGCTTACGCCGAAGAGGCCATCCGCCGGGTGGGCGTCAAACCGAAGCACACGATCATCCGCGGCGGAACCGACGGCGCACGTCTATCGTACATGGGCCTGCCGTGCCCGAATCTCTTCGCGGGAGGAGAAGCGATTCACTCGCTCCTCGAGTGGGTGCCGGTGCAGGTCATGGAGAAGGCGGTGGAGACGATCGTGCGTCTGGCCGAGATCTGGGCTGAACGCTCGGCGACGAAACAGTAGGGAGAGGCAGCATGTGCAGGAACATCCGGCCCCTTTTCAATTTCGAACCGCCGGCGACCGACACGGAGATCCGCGACGCGTCTCTTCAATTCGTGCGGAAGATCAGTGGGACGACCCGGCCGTCGAAGGCCAACGAAATCGCGTTCAACGCCGCGGTGCGGGACATCGCGGCCATCGTACGCGCCCTGGTCGACTCGATGGTCACG
>CAZPUV010000295.1:0-3315 GCA_964589805.1 uncultured bacterium
TGACCTGTAAAATACTTGACATCAATAAGTTAATCGTAGCTGTGCGTTCGGCCGAGGGGTTGTTTTTTGTGTCCGCAGGGGTTAGATTGTGAGTGTCCAGAGCATTCTCGAGGCCCGGGGCATCAGCCGGCGTTACCGGGGTACCGGCGTCGAGGTCGATGTCCTGCGGGAAGTGACCCTTTCGGTGGCGGAAGGGCAAGTGGTTTGCATAGTCGGGGCCTCGGGGGTCGGAAAGAGCACGCTGCTCCATATCCTGGGCTCCCTGGACCGGCCGGATACCGGCTCGGTGACGATCCGGGGCGAGGACATCCACGCGCTGGCCGGGGCGGCGCTGGACCGGTTGCGGAATGCGACCATCGGGTTCGTGTTCCAGTTCCATTTCCTGCTGCCGGAGTTCACGGCCCTGGAGAACGTGATGTTGCCGGGGATGGTGGCCCGGAGGCCGGCGGCCGACGTCGAGCGCGACGCGCGCCACTGGCTGGAACGGGTGGGGCTGGGAAGCCGCGCGGGTCACCGCCCGGGGGAACTCTCCGGCGGAGAGCAGCAGCGGGTCGCGATCGCGCGCGCGCTCGTCAACCGGCCCGCCGTGGTGCACGCGGACGAGCCGACGGGGAAACAGGTCGACGAAACGGGAGAGGGGATCCATCGCTTGATCCGGGAACTGGCGAGGAACGAAAGGCAGACGTTCGTGGTGGTGACGCACAAGCGCCATTTCGGAGAGTTCGCCGACCGCATCATGCTCCTGGCGGACGGGGGCCTTGCGGACGTGGAGCGTTGACGATGCTGTTGTGCCAGAACTGCAAGACGCGACCGGCCAAGGTCCACTACACCGAGATCGTGAACAACAGCATGGTCGCGATGAGCCTGTGCCTGGAGTGCGCCGAGGAGAAGGGAATCGACGTGCAGAAGCCGGGGAACTACGGCCTCGGGGACCTCGTGGCGGGTCTGATCGACAGTGCCGCCGATTCCGAGGCGGAGCGCATCTCGCGGGTTCGCTGCGCGACGTGCGGGTACGAGTACTCGGATTTCAAGAAGATCGGACGTCTCGGCTGTCCGGATTGCTACACGGCGTTCGAGTCCCAGCTGCTGGCGGTGCTGAGGCACGTCCACGGGAGCACGCAGCACGCCGGCAAGAAGGCCGCGCGCGTGAGCGAGCGCGCGGCGATCCGCGAGCGCGTGGCCGCGCTGCGGGAGAATCTGTCCCTGGCCGTCCGGGCCGAGGACTACGAGCGGGCCGCGGCGCTGCGGGACGAGATACGGGAACTGGAAGCGAAGGTCGAGGAGGAGACGTGAGCGAGATCGACTGGAAGGGCATCGTCGCCCGCCCGGCCGGCTGGCTCGACGGGGCCGGCGCGGAGAACGAGATCGTGCTCTCGAGCCGCGTGAGAATCGCGCGCAATCTCCACGGGCACCGCTTCACCCACAACTGCGACAACGACGAACTCGCCGTCATTCTGCAGGAGTCCCTGAACGCGGCGCGCAGCGCGCGCACGTTCGCGGACAGCCGGTATGTCGCGATGGGGGAGATTTCCACCCTCGACCGCCAGCTGCTGGCGGAGCGGCACCTCGTGAGCCGGGAGTTCCTGAATCACTCGGTGAGCCGCGGGCTCGTCTTCGCACCGGACGAGAACGTCAGCCTCATGATCAACGAGGAGGACCACCTGCGCATCCAGGGGTTCTCGTCGGGCTTCGACGTGGGCGCGGCCTACCGGCGTGCCCACGACCTGGACGACCAGCTCGCGCCCGAACTGGACATCGCGTACAACGACCGCATGGGGTTCCTCACCGCCTGCCCCACGAATCTGGGCACCGGAATGAGGGTGTCGGTGCTGATCCACCTGCCCGGCCTGGTGCACGGCAAGGAGATCCACAAGCTGCTGGAGTCGCTCCGTAAGCTGAACCACTCGATCCGCGGCTTCTTTGGAGAAGGATCGGAAGTGATGGGGAACTTCTTTCAGCTGTCGAACAGCGCCGCACTGGGCACGCCCGAGGAAGTGCTGGTCAAGAACCTGCGCGAGATGGTCGTGAAGGTCATCGCCTACGAGCGCCGTTCGCGGGAGATGCTCTTTCGCAAGGCACGGAGTTTGCTCGAGGATAAGGTCTGGCGGGCCTATGGCTTGCTTCGTTATGCTCGTAGTGTGAGCACCAAGGAATCGTTGAGCCTCATTTCGGCCGTGCGCCTGGGAGTCGGGGCGGGGCTGGTGACCGACGTTCCGGTCCAGACGCTCAACGAGCTGCTCGTGTATATTCAACCGGCCCATTTGCAGAAGCGCAGGGAAACGGCGATGGACGCGCACGAACGCGACGTGGCCCGCGCGGCGTACATACGCGAGGCGCTGGCCCGCGGAACGACCCGTTAACCGGCAACCCGGAGGACGAAACAGCCCATGCAGGACCGCTTTACCGACCGCGTTCGCAAGGTCATCTACTACGCCCGCGACGAGGCCGCCCGCCTCCAGCACGACTACATAGGCACCGAGCACCTTCTGCTCGGGATCGTGCGCGAGGGCGAAGGCATCGCGGCCAAGGTGCTGGCGAAGCTCGAGCTGGATTTCGAGCAGATCCAGCAGGCCGTGGAGAACATGGTCAAGAGTTCGGGCGGAACCCTCACCATCGGCGAGATTCCCTTCACGCCCCGTGCGAAGCGTGTGCTCGAACTGGCCATCGAGGAAGCGCGGCTGCTGGGCCACAACTACGTCGGCACGGAACACCTCCTCCTCGGTCTGATTCGCGAAGGCGAGGGAGTGGCGGCGCAGGTGCTGGCCGAACTCGGGGTGGACCGGAAGCGCGTGCGCGAGGAGGTGCTGAAGCTCCTCGGCCCCACCACCACCGTCAAGACCCGGAAGGCGAAGAAGGAAAAGAGCGACACGCCGAACCTCGATCAGTTCGGGCGGGACCTGACGCAGATGGCGCGCGAGAACAAGCTCGATCCCATCATCGGACGCGAACTGGAGATCGAGCGCGTTATCCAGGTTCTGAGCAGGCGCAAGAAGAACAACCCGGTGCTCATCGGCGAGCCCGGCGTGGGCAAGACCGCCATCGCCGAGGGGCTGGCGCAGCGCATCGTCGACAACAAGGTCCCCGAGATCCTCAAGGATCGCCGCATCTGCACCCTGGACCTGGCGTCGGTGGTCGCGGGCACGAAGTATCGCGGCCAGTTCGAGGAGCGCCTGAAGTCCATCATCAACGAGATCCGCCAGGCCGAGGACGTGATCATCTTCATCGACGAGATCCACACCATCGTCGGCGCCGGCGGTGCGGAAGGTGCGATCGACGCGTCCAACATGCTCAAGCCGGCGCTCGCGCGCGGCGAGC
>CAZPUV010000296.1:0-3302 GCA_964589805.1 uncultured bacterium
CGGATGCTTCCCTCGAGATCGGTGGTGACGACGCCACTGCGGATGTTGTCGAGCACCTTGTTGTTGAACCGGCTGAGCTGCCGCAGCTCGCTTATGTACGACGCGTTGGCGATCTCCTCCGCGAAGATCGTCTGGAGTGCGCTGAGGAAGTGGTAGTCGTCATGGAAGTCGGAGCCACCGGTGTAGTGCTTGTCCAGCAGCAGAAAACCGAGAGAGCGGCCGCGATGCCGCAGCGGAATCACCGTCACCCGCCACGGCTCGCTGCGTTCGAGACAGGACGTGGCGCGTGGCTCCCCGTAACTCTCGAGCGAGTGAATCTCGGGGCCCCGTGCGTGTCCGCGCCAGCCGTCTCTGAGGGTGGTTATCGCCGGAACGAGGAGTACGTCGTCGAGGTGAAAGATCGCGCGCGCGGAAAGCGAGCGTTCTCTGTCGCTGAACAGGAGCAGGCCGGCGCCGTCCGCCTCCATGAAGCTCACCAGCGCCATCAGGAACCGGTCGAGGGCGTCGCTCCAGTTCTCGTCCCCGCCCAGGTCTCTCCCCATGTGATAGAGCGTCTTGAGCTGTGCCGCGACGTGCCGCAGGCGCTCCCGCTCGGTCAGGGTGCCGGCGAGGGCGGCGTCGGCCCGGCCGCGGCCCTGGCTCCCCGCCGCGGCTTCCCGGGCGTCCAACGGACCACCCCTCCGCCCCGGTACGGCGGAGCGAACGACACCTGATCTCGGAATTCTTCGTTTCACAATTAGTTACGCCAATCCGGGGCCGGTGGCAGAATGCTTACCACACGCTCCGAGATCCCCGCAAACAAAAAAAAGGCCGTCCGGAGGACGGCCGATGACGGCGCCACGAACCACCCGTCGCCCGGTCTCAGAACGGGACGTGCCGGAGGATGTACGCCTCCAGACGGGTCTGATCGGACTCCGAGATGTCGGTGAAGAAACAGGCCACCTGGTATTCGGTGGCACCGGGAAGTTCGGCCTCCGGCTCCGTGCGCACGACCACGCCGTCGCACGTCACCTTGCCCTTCCGGCCGGCTTCTTCCGGGAGATCGAGCGTGATTCGCAGTTTGGTAAGGAGAGGGATGAACCTTGGCGACGCGAAGTAGACGCCGTTGGCGCTCACGTTCAGGCTCTTCGTGCGCGCTCGTTCGTCACCGAGAGTGATCTCCATCGCGAGCGTGGCGCTTACCCGCGCCGCGGCACGGCGCTCAGCCTTTGGCATCGTCCTGTCGACCCCCTTTCCAGCACCCTCGAGACCTGAAAAGCACGGCGGCTCCCCGGGAGCCGCCGTGTCATCCAACTCTAGCGAATCCGCTTCTTGTGACGGTTCTTCCGCAGGCGCTTCTTGCGCTTGTGCGTTCTGATCTTCTGCTTCTTGCGCTTTCTTCCGCAGGGCATGCGTCGCTACTTCCTTTCCCCGATGTCAGCTATCCGAACCATTCACGCGCGACTTGAGTTCGTTGGAGGCCTTGAAGAACGGCACCAACTTGGCCGGGACCTGCACGCCAGCCCCCGTCCGCGGATTGCGCGCCTGGCGAGCCCGGCGCTCCTTCACCTTGAAACTGCCGAAACCGCGAAGTTCGACCTTGTCGCCTTCTGCGAGCGCACGGCAGATGTTATTGATCACCTCGTTGACGATGATGCTCGTGTCCTTCTTGTTGAGCCCGGTGACCCTCGAGATATCCTCGACCAAGTCTGCTTTCGTCATGGCTCTCTCCCGGTTGATTTCACGGAAGCTGCTTCCCGAAGGTCGCAGCCTCCCGATCGGTACTGCTTCGCCGTGGTGGCTCTTTCTTCCGCCGGACCCTGCCCGTGCGCGCGCGGAGCAGCCGGCCGGTCCGAACAGCGGCATCACGAACGGCGGAAAACGTAGCACACCACAGAACCACTGTCAAATAAGACCTTACAGATCTGGATGTTGGAGACCGAGGGGAGCGTCGGAGGGGAGAAAAAGGAAGCCGCCTCGCCGTGTGCCTGGTCTCGGGAAACGCAAAGTCCTTGAGGAATGGGCCCACGCCGAAGCAAGACACGGTCGAGGCAGCAACCTGCCCCGGCCCTATCAAGGCGCGTGCCCGCCGGGCGGCCCGAACGACGGCCCGCCGGCAATCCGGTCAACCTGTTGTTATAAGCCATGTTACAGCTGCTTCCCCCGCGGGACCCGTCCCCCCAACCACCCCGACGCTGCGTACTCCGGCTCAGTCGACCCGTGCCGGCGAAGCCGGTTTCGTTGATACGGAATGGTTTAGTGAATTCCGCGCCGCTGCGCGGCGACGCCAATCGCGCCCGGCGCATGGGCCGCGTACTTTCCGATGAGGGCGCCCCGTTCCACCGCGCGGCGAGTGGCGGGACAAGGCGCCGTGCAGGGTCGCGACGAGGTCAGGCGTTCCCGCCGGTCCTCTCCCGGATCTCGAAGATTTTTTCGAAAAGGCTCCGGTGCGCGGAGGTGAACTTGACCTGGCGACGCTCCATGACCGCAGACGCGGTCTGCATCGCCTTCTCCAGCTCGTAGGTCGTCATCGTGACACCGTGGCCCCACGAGAAACTCGGCACGAACTTGGCCGGCAGTTCGCTCGAGAAGATGTTGCAGTTGAATCCCACCACGGTGCCCGTGTTGAAGAGCGTGTTGATGCCCGTCTTCGTGTGATCGCCCATGAGCAGTCCGAGGAACTGCCGTCCCGTCTCGCGCTCCGAACCGGCGCACCACATCCGCACCGGGCTGTAGTTGTTCTTGAGGTCGCTGTTGTTGGAGGCTGCTCCGATGTTGACCCACTCTCCCAGATACGAATGACCGAGGAATCCGTCGTGCTGCTTGTTCGTGTATGCGCCGAATATCGTCTCTTCCACTTCGCCACCGATCTTGCACACGGCGCCGATCGACGTGCCGGGCAGGATCTTCGCTCCCGCCTTCACGATCGAATCCGGGCCCACCGACACCGGCCCGACGATGGTTGCGTTGGGCATGACCACGGCACGATCGGCGAGTACGATCGGTCCGTCGCTGGCGTCGAGCACGGCGCCCGCGCGGATCACAACCTTCTCGCCGATGACAACCTGCTCCGGCCGTACGATCTGTACGCCCGAGTAGATCACGCAGTCATCCGCCTGCCCGCGCACCGGGGCGCGGGCGAAGTCATCGGCGATCACATCACCGTTGAACTCGATGAGCTGCCATGGAAACGAGAGCAGCCTCGCCTCGGGAACATCGATTCGGCGCAGCTTCGCGCTCTCGATGAGACGTTCGAGTTCCAGCGGGAGTTTCTCCTCCAGGCTGTCCTGCCCGAGCGCGTGCTCGTCTTCATAGGTTCCCTT
>CAZPUV010000297.1:0-3301 GCA_964589805.1 uncultured bacterium
GCCGGCTGCGAGAGGGAATCGAACGTCCGCTGCTCGCTGAAGAAGTGCGTCACTCCCTCCCGTCCCGAAAGGCCGAGTCTCCATGCCAGTGAGGGCCGGCGTGCGTTCAGCTCCAGCAGCAGGACGCGTTCCCCGCCGTGCAGCGCCAGAAGGCGCGCGTAACTCGACGCGACCGTCGTCACACCCTCGTCGTGGAGGGCGGAGGTGAACATCAGAACACGCTTCCGCTTCCCTTCCAGCTTCGACTCGATGGCATTGCGCAGGATGCCGAGCTCGCGCAACAGGTCGCCCGGGAACGGGTCGGCGCCATTGACCGAAGGGGCCGGGCGCGGAGGCTCGGTGACATCCATCGGCTTCAGCACCTGTCCCGTGCCTTCCGCGCGCGGATCTTCCACCGGCCGTCCCGGCCGCACCGCGTCCTCGCCCTCCCCGGAGGCCATCTTCCGGCGGCGCTCGGCCTCGGCCCGCCGCAGCGCGTCGAACATCTTGCTCACCGCACACCCCCGTCTCCGACCGCACGCCGCTCGGCCGACCCATCGGACGTGAGCACACCCACCTCGCGCGCCGCGTCGAGCACCATACCCTGTTCGATCGCGCGCGCGCGTCGCAGATACCCGTGCAGCAGTACCCGGTCGCACAGCACGTTGATCAAACGCGGCACGCCGCTCGTCAACTGGAAGACGCTGTCGAGCGCACTCTCGGCGAAGACGAGTTGACCGTTGGTGAGCCCCGCGACGACCAGCCGGTAGCGGATGTACCGGTAGACCTCCTCGCGCGAGAGGAGCTTCATCTGGCATATACCGGGGATGCGCTGGCGAAGCTGCCGCAGATCGTCGCGTTGCAGGATGTCCCACAACTCCGGCTGTCCCACCAGAACGATCTGAATCAGTTTCTGCTGATTGGTTTCCAGATTGGAGAGCATGCGCAGCTCTTCCAGCACGTCAGGCGTGAGATTCTGTGCCTCGTCGATTACGATCACCGGATTGTGGTTCTCCGCGTAGCGCCCGATCAGAAACTCGTTCAACTGCGCGAGCATCGCGACCTTCGCCTCGCTCTTGAGTTCCAGCCCGAAGTCGGACAGGAGCATGTACAGCATCTCGCGGAAGTCCACCTTGGTGTTGATCACGAAGGACGCGTCGAGACACGGGTGAAACGTCTGGACGAACGCCCGCACCACGGTCGTCTTCCCGACACCCACCTCTCCGGTGACGGCGAGAAAGCCCTTCTTCAGGAACACACCCTGTGCGAGGTAGGCCAGCGCTTCCCGGTGGGCCCGGCTCTTGTACAGGTAGCGCGGGTCGGGAGTGGTCCCGAAGGGGTGTTCCTTCAATCCGTAGAACGACTCGTACATGGCTCAGCCGTCCTGTCCCGCGCTCCGATGCGGTCTCGCATTCAGATCGGAAATCGTCACCAGGACCGGGGTTTCGAGGTACTCCTCCGCCTCCGCGGCATTCTTGATCGAATGGTCCACGCTCTCCAGGAAGAACGCGATGCCGAAGCCGACGATCAGACTGAGCAGCGGCCCGATGGCCAGGCGTACGTAGTCCCGCGTCTTCTTGTTGTAGGGCAGCCCCGCGTGGGAAAGAATGACGACGTCCCACTCCGGATGCCCCGCCTGCGCGATCTCGGATTCGCCCTGGCGGTTCAGCATCAGCGCGTGGCGCTCCTCCAGCTTCTTGATCATCGCGTCCATCTCCGCCAGGCGCCTCTCGCGCTCCGGGATCGCCTCCAGTTCACGGCGCGTCTCGTTCAGCTCCTCGAGCGCCGAGGCCCGCCGCGCCAGAGACTCCTGGAGCGAGATCTTCTCCACGCGATACGCATTGTCCACCTGCTGCTTGAGGTCCTCGTGAAGGCGCGCGATCTGCTCGTTGATCGACACCAGCTCCGGGTGTTTCTCCGTGTACATCTGGATCAGTTCGTCCCGCTTCAGATTGAGGCTCTGCAGCGCGAACTTGATGTTCTGGACGATACCGGACTGCAGCACGTGCTGCGTCACCGAGAACGCGAGTTCCTTCTCGAGCTCGACCCCGGTCTTCGCGCCAAGTGCGGCCAGGTTGTCCACGCGGAGCTGCTGGGAAGAGATGTCACCGTTGAGCTGGGACACGCGGTTCTCCAGCTGGCTCACCTTGTTGAGCAGGAAGCGACCCGTCCCCTCGGAACCGTAGAACTTCTCCTGGTTCATGAAGTCCTGCCGGCGCATGCGCCAGTCGTCGAGTTCACCGCGGACGTCGGCGATCTCCGAGGAGAAGAAGTCCGACAATTCCGGCGGGTTCTTGCGCTGCCGGTAGAAGTCGTGATACGCGAGTGTCACGACCTCGCAGCCCAGGCGAACCACGGCGCGATTGGCATCGCTGTAGCGGATCACGAACGCGTTCGACTCGCCGACGACTTCGGCACGAACCCGGCCGGGGTTGAACTTCCAGTCCGCCGGATACCCCCGTGTCTTCACCGAGTCGACGAACATCTTCCGGGCGCGGGAGAAGACGTCCTCGGAGAGGATCACCTGGATTTCGGAAGCAACCTCCTCCTCCCACCCCAGGTAGCGAACCTGCCCGGAAAGCATGCTCTGCTGCTCCCCGCGCCGCACGAGGACCCGCGCGCTGGACTCCCACACCTCGGGCTGGCGCTCCTTGAGGAACACGACCAGCGCGGTGGCCAGAACCACGATGGAGATGATGAGCCACTTGCGACGGAACAGAACGTCGAGGAAGTCGCGTAGACTCGTTTCCTGCCTGGTTTCGAACTTGGCGTCCATTACTCCGCCTGGGTCGACGTCCGGAAGAACTCGTAACTGGCCGAAAGATTGGCGATCTGCCAGCCCTTGAACACCAGGTCCAGGGGCGCGTTGATCATGTCGCCCACCGCGCCCATGAACTCCGCGGCCGAGTAGATCGGATGCTGGGGCACGAAGACGATGTCATAGTTCCGCAGTCGGATGTCGTTGCGCAGCGCCGAGCCCGACATGACCGAGGCGAGGTCGACCTCGACTCCCACGATCTTCGACACGCCCTGGCGTCGTATGAGCACGGTGTGTTTCGCCTGCGCGCCCGACTTGAATCCGCCCGCGAGCGCCACCGACTGGAGCATGCTCACCTCTCCTTCGATGGTGTAGGAACCGGGAACGTTGACCTCGCCGAGGACGAAGACCTTCTGCGGCGCCGGCTTCTTCACGATGACGGAGACGTTCGGTTCCCGCAGGATGTCGCCGAACCTGACCGTCAGGAGCGAGTCCAGCGTCATGGGAGTGATCCCGGCCGCCATCTGATCCACCCCAGTGAACCTCCAACGCTGGGAATCTCCT
>CAZPUV010000298.1:0-3280 GCA_964589805.1 uncultured bacterium
CTCAAGCTCGCCGACTACGTGGTCACCGAGGCCGGCTTCGGCGCCGATCTCGGCGGGGAGAAGTACTTCGATATCGTGTGCCGCCAGTCGGGGCTCTACCCCAACGCGGTCGTCATCGTGGCGACCACGCGGGCGATCAAGCGCCACGGCGGTGTGTCCGAGAAGCCGGTGGAATTGCTGGAGACGCCGAATCCCGCGGCGTTCGAGGCCGGCCTGGAGAACCTGGCCGCGCACGTCCGGAGCATGAAGAAGTTCGGCGTGCCGATCGTGGTGACGCTGAACCGCTATCCGTTCGACACCGCAGGGGAGATCGCGGCGCTCGACCGCTTCTGCGTGCAACAGGAGGTCGCTTTCGCGCCGCACGAGTCATTCGCCAGGGGTGGCGAGGGGGCAATCGAGCTGGCGCAGAAGGCGATTGCTCTGGCGGATGCGAATCCTTCGCCGAAGCGGACGTTCCTGTACGATTCCGAAGCCACCCCGCAGGACAAGGTTCGGCGTGTCGCTACCGAGATCTACGGCGCGGCCGACGTCTATTTCGAGAAGGACGCCCGGACCAAGCTCGACCGCTTCGTCAAACTCGGCTACGGGAATCTCCCGGTTTGCATAGCGAAGACGCAGTCGTCTCTCTCGGACAACCCGAAGCTCATCGGCGCGCCGAAGGACTTCACGGTCACGGTCACCGACGCCCACCTGGCCGCGGGCGCGGGTTTCATCGTGGTGGTGTGCGGCGACATGATGCTCATGCCCGGGCTTCCGGCGGTCCCCGCAGCCGCGCGCATGGACATCGACGCGGACGGGAACATCACCGGGCTGTTCTAGAAGCGCGCCCTGACATCGCGGAAATCCGCGGCTGTCCGTCGCGCGATGATCAGCGAGATATCATCCGCCTGCTCCGCCGCCGTGCTGAACCGGTCAACCGAGTCCAGCACCGCCGACAGCAACTCATCGGCGGGCGTGCCGCGCGCGTTCAAGACTGCCTCGCGCAGCCGTGCTTCCTCGTACATCTCGCCCGAGGCGCTCGTGGCCTCTGTGACTCCGTCGCTGTAAACCGCGAGCGTGTCTCCCGTCTGCAATGTCGCCTGACCCTCCTCGAAGTCGAGGCCGGGTATTGCGCCCACCATGAGCCCGCCCGACTCGAGTGACTTCACCGCGCCGGAAACCGAGGGGATGACGAGCGCGGGAGGATGGCCGGCGCTGACGTAGCGCAGTTCGCCGTCATTCACGTCCAGGACCGCGATGAACAGCGTCATGAACATTCCCTCCGGCACCGACGCAACCAGGTGTTCGTTCACATCCCGTACGAATCCGGCCAGATTCCCGTCCGATGCGGGCAGGCGGCTGCGTACGAGGCCGTGCATGTTCGCCATCAGCAGAGAAGCGCCGAGGCCCTTGCCGGAGACATCCCCGATCGCGAGTGCGATTCTTCCCGCCCCGAGTTCGAAAATGTCGTAGTAATCGCCGCCGACGGCCTGCGCCGGACGGCACGTGCCGGCGAATTCCCAGCCGGCGATGCGGGGAAGCATCTTCGGAAACAGGCCCCGCTGAACCTCGCGCGCGATCTCGAGATCCCGCGCCTGAAGGGCCTCCCGTTTTGCCACTTCGACGAGCGACGCGTTCTTGAGCGCCAGACCCACGGACTGGGTGACCCCCTGGAGAAGCTCGCGGTCCTCTCTGCTGTACGGCTCCTGCGAGAGCTTCGTCGCCAGGGCGAGACATCCGAGTCTCTCGTCGCCCGCGTACACCGGCACCACCAGCTCGTACGGTGCCCGCTGCAAGGGGGTTGGTGCTGCGTCCGCCTCTTCGCGGCTCGGCGGATAGTCGACCGACAGTTGTCCCGAGTCGAACATCGCCAGCGCACGTTCGATCCGGTCGCGATCGTCGGTGGAGATTTCACCGTGGACCACGGGATCGCCTGGAGGTGGTTCCGCGTCCGAGAGCGCGACCCGCGGTCCGACCTCCCGGACGACGCGGATCGGATCGTCTGGTCCGCACAGGAACCATCCCTGCCGGGCGGGATGCAACGCGGAAAGCACCGCACTCCCCGCGCGCTCCAGGATCGAACCGTGGTCAGGAAGAACCGCAACCTGCTTTCCCAGTTGGACGAGCAGCCCTCGCGCGTCGCACGCCTCGCGGAAGAAACGACGGTCGATCGCCTGCATCATCGGCCGGTTGGCGCGCCCGAGGCCGAGGACCACCAGCGCCGACGATGTCACGGCGAGTGTCGTGACCGCCGGCACCGAGTCCGAGAAGTCGAACCTTGCTCGTTGAAGCACGCGCACGAGAACGAGGAACAGGAGGGCGAACTCCACGAAGAGCACTCCGCGCGAGAGCAACAGGTGCTGGAGTCCCCGCCGCAGAGTGAAGCGCAGGCTGAACAAGCGCCGCGCGACGACGCTGTAGGTCACCATCGCGGCCCCGAGCGGACAGAGCAAGACGCCGACATAGAACGTGTAGTAGAGGACGGCGGCGATCGAAATCGAGTCCGACAGCGGGAGCAGGCCGGGAGCGACAAGGAGAAACCCGCTGACGAGAAACGCGACCATTCCCCACTGAACCAGGCGCAGTCTTCGGCTGGGTGTCTTTCGGGTCGCCACGTGCTGGGCGACCAGCATGGATCCCGTGATCGCGAGGAGTGCAATCACGGTCCAGTCCTCGATGTAGTTTCCGACCGCCGCGGGACGTAGCCATGCGCCGCGGACCGGGAAGAGTCCGCTGAGAGAGTCGGCGGCTTCGCCGAGTGACGACACGACGCACGCGGCGGCCAGGGGCAACCGCCATCGCAGCATCCGGTTTCCGAAGTGCGTGGGGTGCGGGAATTCGGCCAGGAGAGAAATGCCCAGCAACGCGAGACACACCAGTGCCGCGGCTTCGCCGAGCTGGGTCACGACGAGCACGGACATCGGCCAGCTTGCGAGCAACGGGAGGTTGAAGTAGAGTTGGTAAATCCCCAATGACAGCATCGATGCCGCGAAGAGGAACGCGATGCGGTCGCGCACGCGAAGAAAGCCGACGACTGTTCCCAGTACCAGGAGGATCGCGTAGGTTGCCAGGAAGGCTCCGTAGCGCATCCACCTGGCGGTCCGGGCGTCGAAGACCGGTCGAAAGACCCCGCTCTCCGTGGCCGTGCCGCCCCATCGAAGGCGCTCACCCCCGAGCACCAGCGTTCCGCTGTGCTCGACCCCGTCGCGAACCCAGACGAGACGAACGGACTGCCCCGGCTGGCCGCGGATGAGCATCTCGAAATAGGCGCCGGGTCTTTCGAACACCGGATCGTCGTCCA
>CAZPUV010000299.1:0-3278 GCA_964589805.1 uncultured bacterium
CGGCGCGGCCGCGTTCAAGGAGAACGACGCATTCCAGCGCGATGCGGTGGCCCGTTTCCGCGAGCGACTCGATACCGTCAGGCGCGGTGGATCGGCGCAGGCGGTCGAGAAACACAAGGCGCGGGGGAAGCTCACCGCGCGCGAGCGCATCGCGCTGCTGCTCGACGGCGAGACGCCGTTCCTTGAATTCAGCGCGCTCGCCGCGAACGGCATGTACGATGATCAGGCGCCGAGCGCCGGCGTCGTAACCGGCGCGGGCGTCGTGCATGGGCGGGAGGTCATCGTCGTCGCCAACGACGCAACAGTCAAGGGCGGCACGTATTTCCCGATGACCGTGCTGAAGCACGTGCGCGCGCAGCAGATCGCGATCGAGAACCGGCTGCCGTGCATCTACCTCGTGGATTCGGGCGGTGTGTTTCTTCCCCTGCAGGACGGCGTGTTCCCGGACAAGGACCACTTCGGCCGGATCTTCTACAACCAGGCGGTGATGAGTGCGGCGGGCATTCCGCAGATCTGCGCGGTGATGGGCTCGTGCACGGCGGGCGGTGCGTATGTGCCGGCCATGAGCGACGAGAATGTCATTGTCCGGGAGCAGGGAACCATATTCATCGGCGGCCCGCCGCTGGTCAAGGCGGCGACCGGGGTCGACGTGTCACCGGAAGAGCTCGGGGGCGCGGATGTGCATACGCGTATATCCGGCGTGTCGGATCACTTCGCCGACAATGACGAGCACGCCATCCAGATCCTGCGCAACATCGTAGCAGGCCTCGGCCGCGCGGAGAAGTCGGTCCTCGAAATGCACGAACCCGAGGAACCGTTCTACGATCCGAGCGAGCTCTACGGGATCATCCCGAAGGACCTGTCGAAGCAGTTTGACTCACGGGAAGTGATCGCGCGTATCGTCGACGGAAGCCGGTTCCACGAGTTCAAGGCGCGCTACGGCACCTCGCTGGTGACGGGCTTCGCGCGCATCATGGGCTTCCCGGTGGGAATCGTGGCGAACAACGGCATTCTGTTCAGCGAGAGCGCTCGCAAGGGTGCGCATTTCGTGTCCATGTGCGCCACCCGAAAGGTCCCGCTTCTGTTCCTCCAGAACATCACGGGGTTCATGGTGGGCAAGGAGTTCGAGCACGGCGGAATCGCGCGCGACGGGGCCAAGATGGTGCACGCGGTAGCGGTGGCACAGGTGCCGAAATTCACCGTCATCATCGGGGGTTCGTACGGTGCCGGCAACTACGCGATGTGCGGTCGCGGATATGCGCCGCGCCTGCTCTGGATGTGGCCGACTTCGAAGATCTCGGTGATGGGTGGACAGCAGGCGGCGGACGTCCTGTGGACCGTCAGGCAGGACGACGGCAGCAAGGAAGCGGAAGCCGCGTACAAGCAACCGGTCCTCGAGAAATATGAGCGCGAAGGGAGCGCGTACTACTCGACGGCGCGTCTGTGGGACGACGGAATCCTCGACCCGCTCGACACACGCGCGGCCGTGGCGCTCGGACTGAACCTCTCGCTCAACGCGCCCATTCCCGACCACCGCTTCGGCGTGTTTCGCATGTAGGAGGATCATGGCCTCGAGCTACACCACGTTCAAACTGGAAAGAGACGGCACGGTGGCGCGCGTCACGCTGGACCGGCCGCAGGTCAAGAACGCATTCGACGACGTCCTGATCCGGGAAATGACCGATGCTCTGCATTCGATCGCTGGCGACGACTCCGTGCGCGTGATGGTGCTCACCGGCGCTGGCGACGTTTTCTCGGCGGGCGCGGACCTCAACTGGATGAAGAAGGTCGCCAGATACAGTTTCGAGGAGAACGTGGAAGACGCGCTCATCTTCGCGCGCATGCTGGAGGCGCTGTACAGTCTTCCCAAAGCCACGATCGCGCGCATCAACGGGGCGTGCATGGGTGGTGGTGTGGGGCTGGTGAGCGCGTGTGATGTCGCCGTCTCGGTACCGGACGCGAAATTCGCGCTTCGCGAGATTCTGCTCGGTATCGCGCCCGCGGCCATTTCCCCCTACGTGCTCCGAAAGATCGGCGAGTGCCAGGCGCGCGACTACTTCCTCACGGGGCGGACCTTCGACGCCGCGCGCGCGCGCGAGATCGGACTCATCAACGAAGTGGTCGAACACGATCTGATCGACGCCGAGGTCGACATCTGGGTGAAGCGTTTCCTGCACGCGGGCCCCGGAGCCATCGCGGCCACGAAGAAGCTGATAAACCGGGTGTCCTGGTCGTCGATCGAAGACGTGCAGGAGTACACCGCGCGCACGATCGCGTCGTTGCGCGGATCGGACGAGGGGCGCGAGGGGTTCGCGGCATTCTTCGAGAAACGCAAGCCCGACTGGGACCTCGAGGGCTGAACGATGGCCGGCCGGAAGAGCGCATCGAAACCGTCCCCGCGCGCGGGGAAAGGCCCCGCGGTGGGCAAGGTGCTGGTGGCCAATCGCGGCGAGATCGCGGTGCGCGTCATCCGCGCCTGCCGCGAGCTGGGCATTCCCACCGTGGCCGTGTACTCCGAAATCGATCGTCGCAGCCTCCACGTCCAGCAGGCCGACCAGGCCGTCTGCGTCGGTGCCGCCGCGCCCGCGGATTCCTACCTCAACATGGAGGCCGTCATCGCGGCCGCGCGCGAGACCGGAGCGGATGCCGTCCATCCCGGCTACGGCTTCTTCGCCGAGAACGCGGGCTTCGTAGAACGCCTGGAGAAGGAGGGGCTGACGTTCATCGGCCCGCCGGCGGCTGCGATCCGGGCCATGGGTTCCAAGATCGCGGCCCGCGCCATCATGAAGAAGGCGGGCGTTCCCATCGTTCCCGGCACGGAAACCGGCAGCAACGATCCGCGTGCGGTCGCGGAGGCCGCGAAACAGATCGACGGTCCCGTGTTCATCAAGGCGTCCGCGGGCGGCGGCGGAAAGGGTCTGCGTCTGGTGAAGGACCACTCGCAGCTGGAGGCGGCCGCGCGGGCCGCGATCGGCGAGGCCCGGTCGGCGTTCGGTGACGACCTGGTATACGTGGAGAAGATGATCGAACGGCCGCGTCACATCGAGTTCCAGGTGCTCGCGGACGCGCACGGCAACGTGGTGCATCTGTTCGAGCGCGAGTGTTCGGTCCAGCGCCGGCACCAGAAGGTGCTGGAAGAGACACCATCGCAGGCGCTCACGCCGGCGCTGCGTGCCCGCATGGGCGAAGCCGCGGTCGCGGCGGCCAGGGCCGTCGGGTACGTCAACGCCGGGACCATCGAGTTCATGCTGGACGGCGCCGGGAACTTCTACTTCCTC
>CAZPUV010000300.1:0-3264 GCA_964589805.1 uncultured bacterium
TGTAGGAAGCGTAGTTGATGATCACGCCGAACCCCACCGACAGGCTGAAGAAGATCTGCCCGGCCGCCGCCAGCCAGGTCTGCGGGTTGGTGAGCGCCGAGAAGTTGGGGTTCCACATGTAGCCGAGCCCGTTGACCACGTTCTGCCCCGGGTTGGCTGGATCGGGCGTTCCGAGTGTGAGGACGCGGATCAGCACGATGATGGCGAGGACCGCCATGGTCGGCATGGCGAAGTTCACGAACTTCTCGATCCCGCGCGTGATCCCCCTGAATACCAGCCAGATGTTGATCGCGAAGGTCACTCCCCAGAACACGAATGTTCCGATGGACCCTCCCGCGATGACGCCGTTGTGCTCGCGCCCCGTGAATACGGTGTAGAACTCGGCCGCGCGCGCGGTCTGTTCCGCCACCGGAGCGGCTGCGTCGATGCCGATGCCGCCCTTGAGGTAATGGAAGAAGTATCCGAGGCACCAGGCTTCGATGTACGTGTAGTAGAACGAAACGGCGAGTGGAATCAGGATGCCCAGCACGCCGAGGTAGCGCGCCACCCCACCCTTCCCGAAGACCCCGAGGATCGACGGCGAAGAATGGAATCCCTTCCTCCCCCCGTAGCGCCCCATCGTCCACTCGGCCCAGCCGATGGGAATACCCAGGAGCAGCAGCGCGCAGAAGTACGGGATCATGAACGCGCCACCGCCGTTCAAGACGGCCTGCCCCGGGAAGCGCAGGAAGTTGCCCAGGCCGACCGCCGAACCGGAAACGGCGAGAATGACGCCCAGTTTGGACGCCCATTCCTCCTTGGGCGTCTTCGGTATCGACGGGCCCTTCTTTGCGGTCTCTTTTGCCATAGTCCCCACCATGGTTCAAGGAAACGCGACACACACGCACGAGCGTGCCGGTAAAGAACTTGAGCGTGGATGGTATCGGTGGTTCACAGGCGGGTCAACCGGGACTTTCGAAAACGGTCACCGCCGCCTGCGGCGGGCACGGGCACGCCGGCCGTCCATCATGCCGGTCGCTTCGCGACCGGACGGAGGCCACTCCGCGGGATCGACCCGGTAGTAACGGGCAAGTTCGTCGTAGAGCGCAGCGTACTCCCGGCGCAGAGCGAGGGGGCGCTCGAAGAAGCTCTCCGTGACCACGGCGAAGAACTCGGCCGGATCGCCCGCGCCGTAGGTATCGACGAGGGTCCGGCGGTTGGACGTCGCGGCGCGCTCGAAGTGCTCGTACGCCTCCCCGAACACGCGCGCCCATGACTCGCGCCGCGCGCGGTCGCGAAGACGGGGCACCCCGTCCATGGCACCGTTCTCCATGTCCAGCTGATGCGCGAATTCATGCAGCACGACGTTGTAGCCAGCGCGCCCCGTCGACGTGTATTGCGCGACGTCCTCCCACGAGAGGATCACGACACCCAGGTCCCACGATTCGCCCGACCGGTCCTCCGTGTACTCGCTCACCACCTGACCGTGCTCGTCCGGCTCCGCCAGATCGGCGTAGAAGACGGACGGGTAGACGAGAACCGTCACGAGATCGGGGTAGTAGTCGGTCTCTCGATTGAGGATGAGCATGCAGGCCTGGCCGGCGATCGTGACGCGGATCTCGTCCGTGATTTCCAGACCGTTGCAGCCTTCGAAATGCTTCTCGGCGAGAAAGACGTGTACGTGACCGTGAAGCTGCGCGCGCAGATCGTCTGGAAGCCTCCGATACGCCGGCGCGTTGTCGGACAACAGGCGCTGCCACTCCGCCGGAAACGACTGCGCCCGAAGGCGATCTCGACGGCGCTTCTTCAGGAATCCCAGCATCCTGTCGCGGACTATATCACACCGCGCGTCTTGCGGGCCGGCGCCGGTCGGACGTATACTCCGCGCTTCTCATTGAACGAGGAGGATCGACCCATGCGCTCTGCGCTACTTGCCATTGCACTCGTGCTGGGTGCGGCCCCGGCCGCGGGCGCCGGCACCGTCATCCACGCCGGACGCCTGATCGACGGTGTGTCCTCTGCGCCGCGCGAAAGAGTTTCGATCGTGGTCCACGAGGGCCGCATCACCGATGTGACGCCGGGCTTCGTTCCCGTCACGAACGAAGACGAGTTGCTCGACCTGTCCAACCACACCGTGATGCCCGGCCTCATGGACATGCACGTGCACCTCACCGGAGAACTCTCGCGTACATCGTACCTGGACGAAGTCGTCCTCAACCCGACCGATCTGGCCCTGAAGGCGGCTCACTACGGACGCCTGACGTTGCTGGCGGGGTTCACGACGGTGCGCAACGTGGGCGACGACGGAATGGCGACGGTCTCGTTGCGCAACGCCATTCGCGCCGGAACCGCGATCGGGCCTCGCATCTACACCGCGGGCAGATCGATCGCAACCACCGGCGGTCACGCCGACCCGACCAGCGGCTGGTGCGAGGCGCTGCAGGGCGATCCGGGCCCCCGCGAGGGCGTGGTCAACTCTCCGGAAGAGGCGCGCAAGGCGGTGCGGGAGCGCTACAAGGACGGCGCCGATCTGATCAAGATCACCGCGACGGGCGGCGTGCTGAGCATGGCGGCGAGCGGCGACAACGCGCAGTTCACGGACCCCGAACTCGAGGCGATCATCTCGACAGCGAAGGACTACGGCTTCACCGTGGCCGCACACGCCCACGGGGCCGAGGGAATGCTGCGCGCCGTGCGGGCGGGGGTCTCCTCGGTAGAGCACGGAACGTTCATGACCGACGAGATCATGAAACTCATGAAGAAGCAGGGCACGTATTACGTGCCCACGATCTTCGCGGGTGTCACGGTGATGGAACTGGCGGAAAAGGAGGACTTCCTGCCGCCGATCGTCCGCCCGAAGGCGCGCCGCATCGGCCCGCAGATCATGGCGACGTTCAACCGCGCCTGGCGGGCGGGTGTTCCGATTGCCTTCGGAACCGACAGCGGGGTGTCCCCCCACGGGCAAAACGCCCGGGAATTCGAACTGATGGTCGAGCACGGCATGCCGCCGATGAGGGCCATCCAGGCCGCCACCATCGAGGGCGCCCGGCTCCTGCGGGTGGAGCGGGATCTCGGCACCGTCGAAAAGGGCAAGATAGCGGATCTCGTGGCGGTGAAGGGAGACCCGACCGCGGACATCTCGCTCATGCGGAACGTGGATTTCGTGATGAAGGACGGTGTGGTCTACAAGCGGGACGGAGCGGCGGTGGCGCGCTGAGGCTCCGCCACCCGGGGCGGGGGGGGGGGGGCCCGGGGGCACCCCCCCGCCCACCCCCCCCGGGGGCA
>CAZPUV010000301.1:0-3260 GCA_964589805.1 uncultured bacterium
CGTAACCCGTCGAGAAGCGGGGCGGGGAGGCGAAGCTTCGCAGACCGCACGCGGGGTCGTGGGACACGCGGAAGACGCAGTACGGGGCGAGCGGGAGCCCCGCCGCGCGCATTCGCTCGCCGAGGCGCTTTTCGAACCGCCCGCGCGCCCAGGCCGCCACGCCGGGATCCGCATTCTGCCACGCCTCGACGACGCAGGTGATCACGTGCTGGTAATCGGCGCCGTTGGTCACGTGGCAGTCGACGAACAGGTCCGGCTGCCAGCGGTTGAAGAGCGCGAGCCAGGCCCGCGTTTCCGGTGCGTCGGCCTTGATGTAGTCGCGGTTCAGATTGAGATTGCACGCGTTGGCGCGGAAGCCCATGTTGTCCGGCCCGTTCTGATTGGCGCGGTTGAACGGACTCGACCGCTCGTGACCATCGACGTTCAGAACGGGGATGAACAGGATCGTCACCCGATCGAGCATCGAACGCAGCGCGGGATCGTCGATGATGTCGCGGATCAACATGAAGCCCGCGTCCTTGCCGTCGATCTCACCGGAGTGAATTCCGGCCTGGATCATGAGGACGGCCCGGCCGGCGCGGCGGACCGGTTCCGGGGTCCTGACGCCATCGGCGTCGACGATGAGGAGAGGGAGTTCGCGCCCCTCGCCGCTGCGCCCGAAGCTCTCGAAATGGACGAGGCGTGACGCGCGATCGAGGCGTCGACAGTAGTCGATCGTCTCCGCGTAGGCGGGCGTGCTCGTTCCGCCCGAACGCTCGAAATGCGTGACGAGGTCGCGCGGGCCACCGGGGGCATGGCCGAGTACGACGGCGAGAACGAGCGCGTGGATCATGGGCGCGCAGTATACACGGTGAGCAGGGGATGCCGTCAACTTTGCCCGTTGCCCGGGCGTCGTGCGTCTATTACCATTCAAGTACCCCGCAGCGGCATTTCTCCACGAGGAAGACTCCATGATTCGCGCCGTGACGACCCTCGTTCTCCTGATTCTCTCCGCATCCGTGGCGCAGTCGCGCACCTGGTACGTCAAGGCCGACCGGACCGGCGACGTTCCGACGATCCAGGCGGGTGTCGACAGCGCGGCCGTCGGAGACACGGTCCTGGTGGCACCCGGGACGTACCGGTGGAGCGCGCAGGGCACCGGTACGGAGTTCGGGATGATCACCGTTCTGCGCGGTCGCGACCGGTTCGTGCTCAGGAGCGAGGCGGGGCCGAAGGCAACCGTCCTCGACGCCGAGTACAACGGCCGGGTGATCTTCATCCAGGGCTGGAACTACATCACGATCGAGGGCTTCACCATCCAGCGCGGAATGGCCCCACCCTTCGCCTACTACGCGGGGGGAGGAATCGTGGCCCATCTTTCCTATGATGTCATCCGCAACTGCATCTTCCGGGAGAACATCGCGAGTTTCGGCGGCGCCATCTGGTGCGGGGGAGTGAGCGCGATGCAGATCATCGACTGTCAGTTCACGAACAACGAGGCCGTCAACGGCGGCGCGGTCTACTTCATCAACAGTTCGCAGACGCCGACGATCCGCAACTCCGTGTTCCACAGCAACACGGCGTCGGGCACCGGGGGGGCGCTGCAGGCCGTCCACAACGGTTTCAACCTCGAAGGGTGCGTGATCGGGCTGAATTCGGCGGGGACGCAGGGCGGCGCGATCTTCGCACGCGAGGTGTGGCCCAGCACGATCGTTTCCTGCACGATCGCGGAGAACACCGCACCGGACGGTTCCGCGATCCATCTCAACAAGTCGCCTTCTGTCCTTCTGGAGCGTTCGATCGTGGCGTTCTGCTACGGGGGACCCGCGTTCAGTTCGGTGAACGCGAGTGTCCTGACGGCTGCCTGCTCGGACATCTTCGGAAACCCGTCCAATGTGCTTCCGCCCGGGTGGATCGACCTTGGCTCGAACTTCTCCGCCGACCCGCTGTTCTGCGGCCTTCCGGGGTCGATAAACTACTCGCTTTCAGGTATTTCGCCGTGCGCGCCGGGGCACCATCCCGGCGGCTGGGCGTGCGGGCAGATCGGGGCCGTGCCGCCGGCGTGCGGGGGCGTGGCCACGAAACCGGTTACATGGGGCGCACTTAAAGCACTCTATCGCTGACCGGGGGGAGGGGCGGCGCGCAATCGGTCGCGTCTGGTTGACAGGCCGCGAAACCACGAGGATACTTGTAGTTGGTTAGCGAAGTTCGCCGGCGGCGAACTCAGGGAGGCGTTGCCGGCTTTCTTTCGCGGGAAGGAGGCCGTCATGCGCCGGGCCCCACAATGGCTCCTGCCGGTTTCTGCAGTCTTCCTGCTGGCCGGGTGCGGCTCGAATCTTCGTCTGACGAAGGAGAGCACACCCGCGTACCTGCCCGATCTGCGCGCTCAGTTCTACGCCGAGTATCCCTCGACACCGTACAAGGACAACGTCGACCGCGGCGAAGTGGTCAAGGGAATGGACCGTTTTGGAGTGCTCGCGTCGTGGGGTTATCCCGAGCGGCGCACGCGCCAGGGACTGGTGCAGGAGAGGTGGGTATACGTGGTCACCGACGAGGCGTCGGGTGACTCGATCGAGTACATGCTCGCGTTCAAGAACGGCGTGCTGAAGAACTGGAACGCCACGCGGTGGACGACCGGGATGATCCCGCTCAGACCACAGACGAAACATGTGGATCCGCCGGACACGAAGACGGACGCGGGCGGGAAGGACATTCCACAGAACTAGGTGGAAGCCGGAGCCGATTTGGGTTAGAGATTGTCTGCCGCCCGCAACACGCCGGAGTGGCGGAATCTGGTAGTCGCAGCGGACTTAAAATCCGCTGGGGCCGAGGGCCCCGTGCCGGTTCGAGTCCGGCCTCCGGCACCATTCTTCGCGGTACGCCCGCCCCGCTCAGAGTTGAATGCGCAGCAGCCAGGCCGGTATGATGGCTCCTGCGAGCGATCCCGCCAGAAACACCATCAACCAGCCCGTTCGCACGCCGAGAAGCCGGTAGTGATCGTCCGGATAGGCGACTCTTATCGCGGCCAGCGGCGAGCCCGATGGTATGTGCGGCAATCCAGGATGGACGACCGCGTCCGCCACCGACCGCGCCGACCGGGTGCGGCCGATGACATCGGTTCCGCGCGACGTGGAAAGCGGAAATGTGTAGGAGTGGCCGTGGATCTCCACGGTCAACGACGCATCCTCATCGGTCACCACATCCACGCGCCACACGATCTCCCGTGTGGCCGAGACGCGCACGGGGCGGGGCTCGACGGTGCAGGCGCCATCGCCCCTCAA
>CAZPUV010000302.1:0-3240 GCA_964589805.1 uncultured bacterium
ACCCGCATCCAGGTGGAGCATCCACTCACCGAGTGCACAACCGGGATCGATCTCGTGCAATGGCAGCTGCGAATCGCGCGCGGCGAGAAGCTGGGCTTTGTACAGGAGAATCTCACTCAACGCGGTCATGCAATAGAATGCCGAATATACGCGGAGGACGAGACCAGGAATTTCATGCCCTCCTGCGGAGTGATTTCGTTCCTGTATGAACCCTCCGGTCCGGGAATCCGCAACGACAGCGGCGTATACGAGGGATGGGAAGTCACGCCGTACTACGATCCAATTCTGTCCAAGCTCGTGGCTTTCGGCGAGGATCGCGAGACGGCGCGTCGTCGCATGCTGCGGGCGCTCGACGAATACGTCGTCCACGGAGTGCAGACCGGGATCGAATTACACCGGCGTATCCTCAAGCACCCCGCCTTCATTGCCGGCGAAGTTACGACGGCGTTTCTCGAAGAGCACGCGCTCGACGTGCTCGTCGACGCTGGTGGCGAGATCCCCGACGAAGCCTTCATCGCAGCCGCACTCGTGGAGACGCTGAACATGGGGCGTGGGCCTCGTGCGGCGGCCACCGCGGTGGCCGCCTCCGCGTGGGAGCTTCTGGGCAAGTGGGAGATCGGGGGAAGGGGATGAAGCTCACGCTGGACGGTGTCTCGCGCGAAGCGGTGGTGGAACGCACGGCGGAGGGCTTCGTCGTGACCATCGATGACCGGCGCCATGTCGTGACGGGCGTGAGTGTGGCGGCCGGAACCCTCGCGTTTCTCATCGATCGCCGCTCGCACGTTGCACACACCTCATCCAGTGCGGGCGGAACGGAGATTTCCATCGGTGGGCGCACCTATGTGCACGCGCGCGGTGATGCCGACGCGGACCATCCCGCGGTTGCGGGGGTGGCGGGCGATGGACGCCTGCAAGCGCCGATGCCGGGTGTCATCGTGGCCCTGAATGTCGCGGTGGGAGACGTGGTCAGGCTCGGCCAGCCCATCGCGGTGCTCGAGTCCATGAAGATGCAGAATGAGCTCTCTTCTCCAGTCAACGGAACCGTTCGAGCGGTTCACTGCAGGGTCGGCGGGCAGGTGGCCTACGGCGAGGTGCTCGTTGAGATCGGGGCCGACTGACCGATGAGTATCATTGTGCTGGCCATCATTCTTGGCCTCTTACAGGCGATCACGGAGTTTCTGCCGATTTCGTCGTCGGGACACCTCATTCTCGCCCGCGCCATTCTGGACTTCGACGTGGTGGATGGCCTGACCTTCGACGTCGCGGTGCACATCGGCACGCTCTTCGCGATCGTGGTGTACTTCCGGGATGACCTGCGCTCGCTGGCCAGGGGGTTTCTGGCCACGTTGACGCGACGCAGCGGACCCGCCGACCCGGCGAGCCGGCTTGCCTGGTACATCGTCGCGGGGTGCGTCCCCGCCGGGCTCGTCGGTGTCTTCCTCAAACGCAGCATCGAGATCTACTTCCGCCATCCGTCCGTAATCATCGGCACGTTGATCGCGGGCGCCATACTATTCCTGTGGGTCGAACGCCGTTTTCGTCATGAGAGAGAGATGCGAACGCTCACGCTGAAGCAGGTCATCTGGATTGGCCTTGCGCAATCGCTGGCGCTCATCCCGGGTGTGTCGCGCTCGGGCATCACGATCTCGGTGGCGATGATCTTTGGACTCAAGCGGGATGAGGCGGCGCGCTTCTCGTTTCTCATGGCGTCACCGCTCCTGCTGGGAGCGGGGATGATGCAGGCGCTCGATCTTTTCGCGGAGCCACTGATGCCGGGCGAACTGACCGCGCTCATCGTGGGCATCGTTACGTCGGCCATCGCCGGCTGGCTCGTCATTCGTTTCCTGCTGAGCTTCCTTCGGCGGTACGGACTGCACGTGTTCGCGTACTACCGTATCGTTGTGGCCGTCTCGGTGCTCGTGTTCATGCTCGTGAACCGGTAGGGAGGTGTCGCGATGCACTTCGGCGCTCCATGGTCCCGTCTCCTCAGGCGCGTCACGATCTTCGCAACGGTGGTGTGCCTCGGTTCGGCGGTGGCGGTCTGGTTGGCGATGAGGGGCCCGGACGGCGACCCGTCCATGTGGTGGGCGGCGTTGCTTCCGGTGGTGGTCGTGGTGGTCAGCGCGCTGTATACGATCCGTGGTTACACGATCGAGCGCGACACGATCCTCGTCCACCGGCTGCTGTGGGCCACGCGGCTGCCGCGCACGGGGCTGAGGTCCGCGACCCATGACCCGGCCCTGATCTCGGGCGGGGCCCGCATCTTCGGCAACGGCGGTCTCTTCTCGTTCTCGGGGTTCTTCCGCAACAAGCAGCTCGGCATGTACCGGGCTTACATCACGGACCCGTCGCGCGCGGTGGTGCTGCGCTACGGAGATCGGGTCGTGGTGCTGTCGCCGTCGGATCCGGAGCGATTCGCCTCGGCGGTGATGGGCGGGCGTTGACGTCGCCGCCAGTGCCCGAGGGCCGTCACCTCTCTTCGCCGCTCGAGCAGTCCTCGCGCGAGACATCTGGGTTCGGTTCATGGTATCCTTGAGCTACGCTGACACTTCCGGCTCTCTTCCCTGGGGGGTTCGTCATGGGACGCTGGGGGATTCTTGTTACGCTATTTGTCGCACCACTTTCAGCGGCGCCGGCAGCTTTCGCCCAGACACTGGACCGGGTTGATCTCTATGCCGATGAACTCGGGCTGGGCTGTTCACTGGCGGTCCTCCCCCAGACCTTCGTGAGTATACACATGGTCCATGTGGGTCCAGCCGACGCAACTGGCTTGGCCTTTTACGCGCCGACGCCGGCGTGTTTCACCGATGCCGTGTGGGTAGGTGACGTGTGGGCGGGTACGTTTGCTCGGTTCGCAACTACACACGATCCATCCGGGTTTGAACTTGCGTACGGAGAGTGTTTCTCGTTGCCGCTGTACCTCGGGTATATGCTGTTCTGGGTGCCGGTTGCTTCCGAACCGTGTTGTCAGTATCGGGCGCTGGCATCGCCAAATTTCAATTATGCTGGCAAGATCACGGCTGTCGGCTGTGAGTTCCACGAGCGTCCCGGAGAACCGTTCGGGAAAGCGGTCATTATCAGCCCCAATGCAAGTTGCGAGTGCAACCAACCGGTTGTGCTCGAAAAGACGACGTGGGGCCGCGTGAAGTCCCTGTACCGATAGGCGCCGATTACTGTTTCGTCGCGGAGCGTTCAGCCCAGATCTCGGCCAGACGCACGATCGTCTCCACCGCCTTCTCC
>CAZPUV010000303.1:0-3239 GCA_964589805.1 uncultured bacterium
CGCGGAAGGAGCGGCAGCCGTTCTTCGTGTTCGCCCACTTCCTGGTCCCGCACGGTCCCTTCGTCTTCAACCGCGACGGATCGTTCCGCGCGACGGACGTCGCCGGCGCCCACACCGAGCCCGAGAACTACCTGGAGCAGTTGATCTACGTCAACGACCGCATCCGGCGTTTCGTAACCGAGATCCAGGACGCGTACCCCGACGACAACCCGCCGGTCATCGTGATACAGGGCGACGAGGGCCCCTATCCCGCGCGGACGCAGCCCCACTCCTTCGACTGGTCCCGCGCCACGGATGGTGAGATCAATGAGAAGATGCGGATCCTGAACGCGATCTACGCGCCCGGATGCGAGGACGCGTTCTATCCGGGTATGACACCCGTGAATACGTTTCGCGTTCTGTTCAACTGCCTCTTCGACACCAGGCTGCCAATGCTCCCGGACCGCAGTTACTCCTACCGCGATCTTCGGCACCTCTATGACTTCATCGATGTGACCGAGAGGATCAACGCCGCGTCCCGTTGACCTCGGTGCCGGCCGCGGCGATCCTGCGGCGTGCGATCGCACTTGCGGTCGTTATCACCCCGAAGCACATCCACACGATGTACGGGTAGATGTCGTCGCGCTGGTGGTCGGTGCGGAGTTGCTCGAAAGCGAGGACGAAGAACCAGATCTGCGCCAGAGCCATGAAGTTCCCGAGCGGCGTCCCGCGCACCTGCGGGTGGCGCCACAGGCGGGACTGCCGGTATACCCGCCACATGATCCACACGAACGCGGCCAGGCCGAACAGACCCAGGGTGTAGAAGTAGTAGATGTATCCGTTGTGCGGCCAGTAGACCTTGGTGAGTCCGATTCCCGTGTCGTAGTACGGTCCGTGCCCGATGTAGGGACTCTCCATGGCTCCGATCAGCGCCGGCTTCCAGGTCATCGTCCGGTTTTCGGGGACGATGCCCTCGAACTTCGTGTTCGTGAAACGATCCAGCACCGACACGGCGATGGTCCGCTCGCTGAGCACCGTGTCGAGGGTGACCAGCCCCGACACCCCGAATGCGATGAGCAGCACCATGCGCGCGGCCCCGATGGAACGGCGGAAGTAGATCAGCACCAGGGTGATCCCGAGCACGAGTCCGGCGGCAGCGCCCCGGTTGGCCGTGGCCAGGATCGCGAGCACGGTGGTCGACGACGCGACCAGCCAGAACGCCTTCTCCGCGGGATTGCGCGCCCGCAGGAAGAAGAAGACCATGAACAGAAGCAGCTGGGTTCCAAAGTCCGACAGCATCCCGTGACTCTCGAACGCACCACCCACCCGGAGCCCCTGAACCCGGTGACTCAGCATGCCCTCGCCGAGGCTGCGCGTGAGCCCGATCCAGCCCGGGATGATCGTCGCCCCCGGGAAGAACAGCTCCAGCACCGCGGTGATCATCACCAGGAAGCACGCGACGCTCATCACCTTGCCGAGGCGGAACAGTCTCGCCTCGTCCGTGACGAAGAGGTAGATCGTGTAGAAGAAGGCGCACGCCGTCAACTGCCTCCAGATGATCCCGACGCTGCGCGCAAGCGTGCCGCCGTCCGACACGTTGATCAGCGACACCACGTGCGCGAGCAGGAAGACGCCGATGGCCGCGTCCAGCGGCGACCTTCGCGTGAGGGGAATCTTCCCCGACGTCGCCCGAACCGCCCAGATCATGGGGATGATCGTCATGATCACACTGTTCGAACTCCCGATGGATATCCCGCTGGGGAATACGAACAGGAGGGCGAAGAGGTAGACCGAATACACCATGTCGAAGCGGAACATGAGGACCATCAGCGCCATCAGAACCAGGGCCTTGATGGCGCGGTGCGACGGGCGCACCGCCTGCTGGGCGGTGAAGTACGCCCCCGCGAATATCAGGACCGCCGGTGGGATGATCCGCATCGCGAGGTCGACTCCCCGGTCGACCACGCGGGCGCCTCGTTGATGGATCGAATATCGGGCTGTCTGCGCTTTCATGACGTCACAGGGACCGCCGGGGTTCCGGCGGGCATCCGTGCAATCTCCGTGCCCCGGCCGGGGTCAGTCGCGGAGAAGCAGGTGCAGGAGCGGCAACATGATCTCGTGGTGCCCCGTGATCATGTGGCTCTCGCCCGCGCCCCGAAACGGTCTCGAGAGCACGTTCTCGCGGACGCGGTACTGGGGCATCATGTCGAAGCCCGCGGCGAAGACCTTGCTGGGCCGGCTTCCCAGATTATAAGCGACCGAGACGGCTTTCAGGAACACCTCGGGCAGGACGACCGCCGATCCGACGAGGATCACGACCCCCTCGTCGAACACGCGGCGCACCCGCTCGGCGAGGATCCGAAAGTCGCGCATCGTGAGCCCGCCGGCGAGTTCGGCCGGGAAGTCCGGGTGCTGGTGCGTGATATCCGTGCCGAAGGCGACGTGGACGGTCGCGGGGATGCCGGCTCCGTGGGCCCGCGCAAACAGGCTCGTGCGCGCGTGCGGTGCGGCGTTTTCGTCGATGTACGAACCCGCGCCGCATCCCAGGCCCAGATCCCGGGCGTGTGCGTGCTGGATGACGGCGTTGAAATGCTGCGACGTCTCCGCCGACATCCCGAAGCGGCCCTCCGGCAGCTCGGCCTCGACATCCTCCGACGTGTGCCCGAAGAACGCGAGTTCGAGGTCGTGGATGACCGCCGACCCGGTCGTCGCCACCGTCGTGACGTACCCGCCATCCATGAACGCACCCATGTACCCCGACAGGCCCGTCTTGATGACATGTGCGCCCATCAGCCATACGATCTCGCGCTTCCCGTCGCGCGCGCGCCGGAGCGCATCGACGGTCCGCCTCAGGGACGCGGCGGCCAGCATGTCCGGGAATGCCGCCAGGATCCCCGCTCCCCCGGCCGCCGCGGGAGCCACCGCCGGATCCACGATGTCGGCCGCCCGGACTTTCGAGACCCGGTCGTGGATCGAGACGGCGCGGATCCGCGACAGGTCGGCCTCATCGAACTTCCTGTTCACGGCGTTTTCACCACCTTCGGTGCCTTCTCATACGACTTGAGGATGGCCGCGACGTGGCCGATGACCACCTTGCTCTTCATCAGCACGGGCATGCGGACGTCGTCGTCGGTCAGCCACACCGTCAGGCGCCCCTTCTGCGTGAAGACCCCGGGCCCGCGCAGGATCGGCTCCACCACGAGGCAGTCGAACTCGCCGGCATCCACCTTGATGCGCTCGCGCTTGTGCACCCTGACGAC
>CAZPUV010000304.1:0-2936 GCA_964589805.1 uncultured bacterium
GCGAGGAGCGTCTTCCCAATCTGTGGTGGGGCGAGCTGGCGTGATCCAGGCTTCGGTGATCATCCCGACGCGCGATCGTGCCGAGTTGCTGCGGCTCTGCCTCGAGTCGCTCACCCGGCAGACGCTGGCGCCGGGGGATTTCGAGGTGATCGTGGTGGATAACGGCTCGTGCGATTCGACACCGGAGGTGGCGGCTGCGTACTCGACGCGCCTCGATCTGCGCTACGTCGCGGCGCCGGAACCGGGTCTTCACGTCGGCCGACACGCGGGGATGCGAGCGGCGCGCGCTGGCGTTCTGATGTATGCGGATGACGACATAGAGGCGTGCCCCAGGTGGGTCGAGGCAGTCGTGCGCGCGTTCGGCGCGCCGCATGTCGCTCTCGTTGGTGGCAACAATTACCCGCGTTTCGAGCATGAACCGCCTGCCTGGCTTCGGAAGTGGTGGTCAGAGCCGGTCCGGGAGGTCCGCAGGGGCCGTGCGCTTGGCTACCTGAGCGTGCTCGACTTCGGAACAGGGCGTTTCCCGCTCGACCCCAGGTTTGTCTGGGGCTGCAACTTCTCGGTGCGCCGGCAGGCGCTCGAGGCAGTCGGTGGGTTCCATCCAGACAGCGTGCCGAAAGACCGACTGCGACTACGCGGCGACGGCGAATCCCATGTCGCCAACGAGATACGCAAGCGCGGATGGGTCACCATGTTCGACTCCGATGCCAGCGTGCACCATCTGGTTTCCACCGAGCGCATGACCCGAGCCTATTTCGAGCAGCGGGGTTTCGCACAGGGCATCTCGGACTCGTACACTGCGGTTCGCAGGCACCGGAGTGCGTCTCTGCCGGCCAGTCAGGCTTTTCGGACACGGTTGCGGTCGGCTCTGGGCGCATTCCGCGAGCGTTGGCGCGTGATTGGCACTTCCGATGTCGCTGCGCGGGAGTTGATGAAAGTCCGGATCGCCGCGTTACGTGCCTGGGCCGACGGATATGCGTTCCATCAAGCGGCGTTACGCTCCGATGCGGACCTGCTCCAGTGGGTGATGAAAGAGGACTACCTGACATGAGCACTTCGGTACAAAGGTTCATCGGGAAAGAAGCCGCGGACTCCGCGCGCGCGATCCGTGCCCGAATCGGACGGTCCGTGCACTCGTTTCGCTCCGGTCTGCCCCCCGGTTGATGCTTGCGCGAAACAAGGCGTCGCACGAACCGGGCTTCCGTCTTCATTTCCCCCGACGTTGAACAAACCGGGCTTACGGACCAGACCATGATCGAACGCATCGAACACGGAGGCGTCGAACTCGCCATAATCGTGCGGGCTTCGTTCCGCAGGGATGGCATCGAATTCTTCACCCCCAACAGCCACACCCAGCAACTCGGCTACATGAACCGGCCGGCCGGGCACGTCATCCCGCCGCACGTGCACAATCCGGTTGCACGCGAAGCGCACTACACGAAGGAAGTACTGTTCGTTCGTAATGGTCGCCTGCGCGTCGACTTCTACGACGATGAGCGCAACTACATCGAGAGCACCGTACTCGAGGCAGGCGACGTCGTATTGCTCGCTTTCGGAGGACACGGTTTCGAGATGCTCGAGCCGACCGAGATCATCGAGGTCAAGCAGGGGCCTTACGTAGGTGACCACGACAAGACGCGGTTCGAGCCAGTGCCAGTGGAGCGAATTCGCATGAGAGGAAGTCCGCAATGATCCCCGTCAACGAGCCGCTTCTGGACGGCAACGAAGCGAAGTACCTGGTCGAGTGCATAGAGAGCGGCTGGATTTCTTCGGAAGGTCCGTTCGTTCGCCGTTTCGAGGAGGGTATGGCGGCCCGCGTCGGGCGTCGGCACGCGATCGCGGTGAGCAACGGATCCGCGGCACTCGACGCGGCCGTGCTCGCGCTCGGGATCAGCCCGGGCGACGAAGTCATCATGCCGACCTTCACGATCATTTCCTGCGCGGCGGCCGTGGTCCGTGCCGGCGCTGTTCCGGTGCTGGTCGACGCCGATCCGATAACCTGGAACATGGATGTCGCGCACATCGAGGCACGCATCGGCCCCCGAACCCGGGCGATCATGGTCGTTCACATCTACGGTCTTCCGACCGACATGGCGTCGGTCGAGGCACTGGCGAACAGGTATGGGCTGCAGATTCTCGAAGACGCCGCAGAGATGCATGGGCAGACCTGCCGTGGGAGGCCGTGCGGAAGCTTCGGTGCACTCAGCACTTTCAGTTTCTATCCGAACAAGCACGTGACCACCGGCGAGGGTGGCATGATCGTGACCGATTCGGACGATCTCGCTGAGCGCTGCCGCCTGTTGCGGAACCTGTTTTTCAGGCCGCCGCGTCGCTTTGTGCACGACGAACTGGGGTGGAACCTGCGGATGACGAATCTGCAGGCCGCGCTGGGCGTGGCGCAGCTCGAGCGGCTGGACGAGTTCGTCGCACGAAAGCGTTCGATGGGGCGCCGCTACACCGAGGCATTGTCCGGGCTCAAAGTCATCCAACTCCCGCTCGCGGCCGACGACACCGCACAGAACATCTACTGGGTCTACGGGATCGTGCTCGATGACAGCGTGCCTTTCGACGCTGAGGAAGCGATGCGACGCCTCGCCGAGCGCGGGGTCGGATGTCGGCCGTTCTTCTGGCCCATGCACGAACAGCCGGTCTTTCGTCGCATGGGGTTGTTCGTGGACGAGCACCATCCGGTCTCCGAGCGTCTTGCGAGGCGCGGCTTCTATGTTCCGAGCGGCATGGCGCTCACGTCGGAGCAGATCGATTCGGTGGTGGCGGCACTCAGGGAACTGCTCGCATGACGGTCTTCGACCTGTATGCCGCATACTACGACCTGCTCTACTGGGACAAGGACTATTCGGGCGAGACCGAGTATCTGATCACGTTGATCCGCGAGGCGGCGCCGCCGCGATGAGCGGTGTGCCGGCGTGCTCGTGCAG
>CAZPUV010000304.1:2946-3238 GCA_964589805.1 uncultured bacterium
AGCCTGCTCGAACTCGGTTGCGGGACCGGGGGGCACGCACTGCAGTTCTCCGAGCGTGGTTTCCGGGTACATGGAATAGACCGCAGCGACTCGATGATCGAGCGTGCACATCGGCGCCGGACGGAGGCTGCCGAATCGGTGGCGCAGCGGGTTACCTTCGAGACCGGCGACGTGCGCAGTTTTCGCGCGGGGCGGATCTTCGACGCGGTCGTCTCGCTCTTCCACGTGATGTCCTACCAGACCGGTAACGAAGACCAAGCTGCGGCATTCACCACTGCCCGGTGCCACCTCA
>CAZPUV010000305.1:0-3224 GCA_964589805.1 uncultured bacterium
AGGGCGGGGGTTCTGCCAGGCTCGCACCTGGCGCGCCTCCCCTGATCCACCGCAGCATCAACGCATTACCGCACCCGTTCCGCCATCCGCCCCGACCCGGAACCCGCCTCCACTCTGCGCCCCGCCTTGCCACGACGGGGCTGTATGTGATACAATAAGTCCCACACATAACCGCCCTGCATCAAGTGAGTTAGGCATCCAAGGAGTGAGGGCAATGAAAAAGCGTTACGGGGTCTTCGCGCTGGCGTTGCTGATTGCAGCACCGGCATTCGCGGAGGCCGTTCACCATCCGCCCCAGGTGACGGGCAAACGGGCGCGGAAGAACATCCGCCACCACAACTACTTCCGGAACCTCGAGAACGACAAGAAGGCGATCTACGAGCAGTACGGCTTCACCGCGCACCGCGTGCGGCTGAACGAGTACGGGCTGGTGCGGGAGCAATGGACGTACTTCGAGGAGGGCCGGGAGTTCGTCTTCGACACGTGCGGCCGCCTCGTCGAAGAACGGTCGATACCGATCGAGAAGCGCCGCGCCTGGGCGTACCAGCGGGACGTCCGCGGGTACGACGAAGACGTGTGCTGCGACGACTAGTCAACGTGCGGCGGTGACTGCCCGTCCGGTCGTCACTGGGCGGGTCGGGACAAGGGGGCCTTCAAAAACGGGAAGGGCCCCCTTGTTGTTTCCGGCTCCATTTTGGGGTTGTGCGCCATGCGCCGGATGCCGTTAGGATAGCGCGATGTCCACGATCGTGTTTTCGGGAGCCCGTGTCTGGGTCGACGAGGTGCGCTTCGAGGAGCGCAGCGTACTCGTGAGCGACGGACGCGTGGCGGGGATCGTCGGCCGCGGTTCCACGGGCGGAGACGGCGCGCGCGTCGTCGACTGCGCCGGGAAGTACATCGTCCCCGCCTTCATCGACGCGCATTTCCACCTGCTCTCGCTCGCCGGCAAGCAGCTCCGCTGCGACCTCGGAGGCGCGACGGGTGCCGGCGATCTGGTCGATCGCCTGGCCGCGTGGGCCGCGGCGCACCCGGGGCGGGAACCGGTCGTCGGCATCGACTTCGACGAGAGCGAGTGGAGCGATCCCGCGCTCCCCACGCGGGACGCGCTCAACGCGGTGTCGATCGAACGACCCGTGTACGCCCGGCGGGTCTGCGGGCACGTGGGCGTCGCCAACGACGTTCTCCTGCGTTCGCTCGGCAGCGGCGGACTCGTGGACGACGCGTCGGGCCGGATCGTGGAGGGGGCGGTGTTCCACGCCAACCGCGTCACCCGGCCGCCGCGAGCGGCCCGGGTGGACGCGATGGACGGCGCGATCGCCACACTCCACGCGCTCGGCATCACCGCGATCCACGACATCATCGATCCATCGACGATCGACGTGTATGTCGACGGGCTCGAAGCGAGCGGCCGGCCGCTGCGGCTCGACGCCTACCTCCACGTCCCCGCGTCGGAGTTCGAGGACGCGCGCGACCGCATCGAGGAGGCGAGCGGGGTCAACGCGATCGGCATCAAGATATTCGCGGACGGGTCGCTCGGCGGCCGCACCGCCGCCCTGCACACGCCCTACGCCGACGGCGCCGGAACCGGCGAACTGCTCGTCGGACTCGAAGAACTCGTGCGCGAACTCTCGGCGTGCCGGGAGATGGACATCGGGTGCGCGGTCCACGCCATCGGAGACCGCGCGCTCGCGACGGTGCTCGAGGCGATGGAGCGCGCGGGCACCGACGGCGCCCGCTTCCGGATCGAACACGCCGAGATCATGGGTGAGGCGGAACTCGCCACCTGCGCGCGCCTGAAGATCCCGCTCGTGATGCAGCCGAACTTCGTCCGCAGGTGGGCGGGCGAGGGAGGACTCTACGAGAAGCGGCTGGGCCGCGACCGCTGGCGTCGCAACAACCGTTTCGCGAGTCTGGTTCGCGCCGGCGTTCCCTTCGTGTTCAGCTCCGACGGCATGCCGGCGGGGCCGCTCTTCGGCATCCGCGGCGCCACCCACCACCCCGTGGCCGGCGAACGCATCGGCCCTGCCGAGGCCCTCCGCCGCTACACCACCGCCGCCGCCTGTCTCAAGGACGACGCCGATCCCCCCGGGCTGGAGGTCGGGTCGCCGGCCGATCTCGTGGTTCTGTCGGGCAATCCCCTCCTCGCCGACCTCGACGGGATCGCCGTCGAGGCGACGTTCGTGGGTGGCTGGGAAGTGTTCCGGGCCGGACCCGCATCCGGGGCGAAGTCGCACGCGAAGCGACGACTGTAATTCATTGTCGATTTGCCGGTTAGACCTCGGTCCGGGCCGGCCTGTGTCTCCTTGACACGCCCTTTGCACATCCCTTAAGTTCAGGGGTATCCGAGGCTTACCCGCGGGGCGCGGCTGGAAGGGTGGTCGGGTGGCCGCACGAGTTTCATTCCCTGTCACATCCCAAGGAGAAGAACATGGCGCACATCACCGGGGCCGGCACCGAAATACGCGTCGAGCCCGGACAGGTTCTCGAGACGATCGGCCGTCACATGCTCGTCGACGGGTTTCCGATCGTCGTCGACCTCGAAAACAGCCAGGGTGTGCGGCTCCGCGACAAGGCGGACGGCCGCACCTATCTCGATTTCTTCCAGTTCTTCGCGTCGCTCCCGATCGGGATCAACCACCCCCGCGTGCTCGATCCGGCCTTCCGCGAGAAGATCGGGGCTGCGGCCGTCAACAAGCCGTCGAACTCGGACTTCTACAGCCAGCAGATGGCGGAGTTCGTGGAGGCGATGGACCGGTTCGCGATTCCCGCGGAACTCCCGCGCATGTTCCTCATCGAGGGCGGTGCGCTGGCGGTGGAGAACGCGCTCAAGGCGGCCTTCGACTGGAAGGTGCAGAAGAACTACAAGCGCGGCGCCACGAAGGACACCGGCCAGCAGGTGATCCATTTCCGCGAGGCGTTCCACGGCCGCACCGGATACACGATGTCGCTCACCAACACCGATCCGGTGAAGATCAAGTACTACCCCAAGTTCAACTGGCCGCGCGTCACGAACCCGAAGGTGATCTTCCCGCTCGAGAAGCACATGGACGAGGTGCTGGCGGCGGAAGAGAGGGCGAAGCGCGAGACCCTGGACGCGATCAAGCAGCACGGAAACGACATCGCCGCGCTCATCATCGAGCCGATCCAGGGCGAGGGCGGCGACAACCACTTCCGGCCGGAGTTCCTGCGCTTCCTGCGCGAGGTCACCGGCGACAACGAGATCA
>CAZPUV010000306.1:0-3209 GCA_964589805.1 uncultured bacterium
CGGAGACCGCACGCGCGTTCCACGACGAAACCCTCCCGAAGGACAGCATGAAGACCGCGCACTTCTGCTCGATGTGCGGGCCGCACTTCTGCTCGATGAAGATCACCGAGGACGTGCGCGCGTATGCCGAAGCGAAAGGTATCTCGGACGAAGCGGCGCTCACCGAAGGACTCGCGGAGAAGGCGCGCGAGTTCAAGGACGGCGGCGCGGAGATCTACCGCTGACAGCCGATAATTGACACCGGGGACCGGAATTCGGTATCGTGCCCGCCATCCCATCCGGCCCGCGGGGTGTGCCCCGGCTCACCCCGCCTGACCGCTCAGGAATCAACCCGACCACTGGTTGACTCGACGACCTCGAGTAGAACGGGCGTGTCTCATGCACCAGTTTCACCGCTTCCTCGTTGTTCCCCTGTTCATGGTTCTTCCCATCGCCGCGTTCGCGGGCGCCGACCTCCAGGCAATGCGCACGGCCACCGAGCCCGGCCACGGCGGCTACGACGCCGAGTTCTGGCCCGGCTCCGGGTACCGCAACGACGTGCGCTCTCCGGACGAGTTCCTGGGTTACCGCCTCGGTTCGCGTCCGGCGGCCTACGCCGACATCGTGCGCTACTTCGAATACCTGGACGGGCTGCCAAACGCATCGCTCTTCACGATGGGTGAGACGTACGAGGGACGGAAACTCATCTGCCTGGTGGTCGCGTCGGAGCAGAACGCGGGTCGCCTGGATGAGATCCGCGCCGACTGCGCGAAGCTGGCCGACCCGCGCCTCATGGCAAAGGGCGAGAGCGCCCGGGACGTCGTCGGGCGCACACCCGCGGTGGCGTGGATGGCTTACGGCATCCACGGCGACGAACTCTCGAGCTGCGACGCCGCGGTCCAGCTGGCTTACCAGCTCGTGGCCGGCACGGATGCGGCGACGCGCGCCATCGTCGAGAACTGTGTCGTGCTGATCGACCCGGTCGAGAACCCCGACGGGCGCACCCGCTGGCTGACCCAGATGGAGCAGTGGAACGGCGTCGTCACGAGCTGGGATGTCCAGAGCATCAGTCACACGGGCACGTGGCCCTACGGGCGGACCAACCACTACCTCTTCGACATGAACCGCGACTGGTTCGCCCTCGTGCACGCCGAGTCGCGCGCGCGCACGAAGGCCATCCTGGATTGGATGCCGCACTACTTCCTCGATTGCCACGAAATGGGGCCGCTCGACACGTACCTGTTCTCGCCGCCGCGCGAGCCGTTCAACCCGCACATGGTGGGCTACATCCACAAGTGGTGGGAGCGCGTGGCAAAGGAGCATGCGTCGCAGTTCGACCGCTTCGGCTGGAGCTACTACACGCGCGAGTGGAACGAGGAGATGTACCCCGGTTACGGGAGTTCATGGGCCATCTACCTGGGCGCGGTCGGTTTCCTGTTCGAGCAGGCCGGCGTCGACGGCTCGCAGATGAAGCGGCCCGAGGGCACCGTGATGACCTTCCGCGAGACGGTGCACCACCAGTTCGTCGGATCGATGGCGAATCTGATCGCGGTCGCCGGAGGGCGTCGCGAACTGCTCGAGGACTACTATCGCCAGAAGCTCGACAACCTGCGCTCGAAGCCGAACACGTACGTGTTTCGCGCCGACGCGAACCGCACGCGGCTCGACCGCCTGGTGGAGAAACTCACCCATCAGAAGATCGAAGTCGGGCGCACGACCCGGGACTTCAGACTCGCCCGCGCGAAGGCCTGGAACGGACGGGAAGCGCGCGATGTCCTCATTCCCGCGGGCAGTGCGGTGGTTCGCACCGACCAGCCCCTGCGCCAGCTGATCGACGTGATCCTCGAGTTCGACACCCGCATCGGCACCGCGTTCCTCCAGACCGAGAAGAAGGAGATCCTCGAGCGGGACGATTCCCGTCTCTACGACACGACGGGCTGGAGTCTCCCGCTCGCGTACGGCATCGAGTCGTTTCTCGTGCAGGGCGTTCCCGGCGTCCCCATCGAACCGTACGTGATCGCGGAACGCCCGGGCTCGCTCGCGAACGACGACGCGCGGGTCGGTTTTGCGTTCGACGGGCGCGACGACCGCGCGCTCGAGCTCCTGGTGCGGTTGTTCGAGCGTGACGTGAGGGTGTGGTGCGGGCGCAAGGCGTTCCGGGCGGGCGGGCGCGAGATGCCCGCGGGGAGCTTCCTCGTCCGGCGCGCCGGCAACCCGGACCTGGACGTGGAGAAACTGCGTTCGCTGGCCGAAGCGGCGGGCGTGGAACTCATCGGCGTCGACGACGGAATCGGTTCGGGGCGTTTCGCCGACCTCGGAGGCAACGAATTCGTGCTCTTGAAGGCGCCGCGCATCGCGCTCGTCGCGGGCAGCGGGATCAACCAGTACAACTTCGGTGCGGTGTGGCACCTGCTGGACAGCCGCCTGCGCCTGCGCACGTCCACGATCGACATCGCCAATCTCGGCGGCGCCGATCTCGCGAAATACAACGTGGTGTTCCTTCCGGACAACTACCGCGGCGTCGAGGGGTACAAGGGGAGCCTCGGCGACGCCGGCATCGAACGCCTCAAGGCCTGGATCGAAGCCGGCGGAACCGTGATCGCCGAGGGCACGGGAGCGGCGTTCCTCGCCGACACGTCGGTGGCGATCTCTCCCGCGCGCGAGCGCCGGCAGGTGCTCAAGAAGCTCCCCGAGTACCACGCCGCGCTCGAAACGTCGAAGCACGCCGCGAGTCCCGTGATCGACAGCCTCTCGCTGTGGGAAGCACGGCCGCGCAAGGAAGAGGCGAAGGCGGACGACGCGAGCAAACGCGAGCCCGTTCTCGCGGCCATCGAGCGCGAGGACGAGATCGCGCGCAAGCTGGCACCACGGGGAACCATCGTGGCGGTCGATCTCGACACGGAGCACTGGCTCGCGTACGGGTGCCCGTCGACGATTCCGGCGCTCCTGATCGGAGACCGTGCGTTTCTCACCAGGACGGTGCGGGTGCCCGCGCGTCTCGCACCCGAAGAGCGGCTGCGGCTCTCGGGATTGCTGTGGGAGGAGGCGCGGGCGCGCTGGGCCGAAACGGCGTACGCGACCCGCGACGGGCTGGGGTCGGGCCAGACGATTCTCTTCACGTCGATCCCGAACTTCCGCGGGTATTACCATGGCGCCGAGCGTCTCCTGCTCAACGCCCTCCTGCTGGGGCCGGGAATGGGCTCGGCGCGCACCGTCGACTGGTAGCGGAG
>CAZPUV010000307.1:0-2508 GCA_964589805.1 uncultured bacterium
AGGCCGCGTAGCTCGCCTCCGCGACCGCCCGGTCTCCGCGTGCGAGGTTCGATTCCGCCAGGAAGAACATCGACTGAACGTGGAGCACCGGGTCTCCGTGATACGGGAACTCGGGCCCGTACAGCCGGCGGCGCACGTCCGCGAACGCCGCCGTGGCCCGCTCCGCGTCTCCGTTCTCGAATGCGGCGTAGCCCGTGAGGAACGTTCGGCGCGCCGCCGCGCCGGCCGCGGACGCGAAGGCCCGGTCTCTCGGCGCGAGGAGCGAGAGAGCCTCCTTCTGCCGGTGCTGTCCGATTTCGGCCAGTGCGCCGAGCTCGATGACGTCGAGGGAGAGCACGCGGGACCACAACAGCCAGTCGTTCTCGCGTGAAACCGAATCGAGCGCCGCGGTCGCGGACGGGAAGTCCCCGCGCAGGACCTGGATGCGCGAGCGCGCGAGCCGCACCGGCATGTCCCCGAACCCCGTCACCCACCGCGTCACCACGTTCTCGGCGCTGTCTCCCTGCCCCAGCTGACAGAGGTACTCGACCAGCCGCATCGAGAGCGTCAGCCCCCGGTGCGTCGCACCGGCCAGCATCGCGTTGCGAATGGCTTCGTCCATGGCGTCGGCACCGGTCTCGAAGTCGCCGGCCAGGAAGTCCACGAACCCGATTCCCTCCCGTCCGATCGATTTGAGCACGAGTTCGTCGAACAGCAGGAGTTTCTCGTAGCTCACCCGCGCCGCCGCATAGTCGCCGGCGTCGGCATAGAGGAGGGCGCGGGTCATGATGGCCGGGATGCAGCGCGCGTCGAGGTCGAGCGCGTTGCTGCAGAACTCGATCGCGACCTCGCGGTTTCCTCTCGCCATCTCGACCTGCGCGATCAGCACGTATGGAAACGGCTCCTCGTTGTACATGCGGGCCAGCTCCCGGGCCGCGGACGCGGCTCGATCGAAGTCCCCCGTGGCGACCGCGTGGCGGATGTAGAGTTCCGCCACCGGGCCCAGGCTGGCATCCCCGCGTACGAGCGGTGTGAGGAGCCGGAGCGACGCGTCCATCTGGCCGAGCAGGAAATGCGTGAGGGCGAGATGGTAGCGCGCGTTCGTGTCTTCGTCGTGGGAGCGCAGGTGCGCGCCAAAGGCCTCCAGAGCACCCTCGTAGTCACGATCCAGGTGGAGCCGGCGCAGACCGTCGGCGTAGGCGGTGTCCGCCCCCCCGGCCGCGATGGCGCGCATGATCGCGTACCCCATGGAGTCCTCGTCGTCGATCAGCGGGTGCGCGTAGCACTCGGCGAGGCGCGTCCACGCGTCGGCGCGGGTGGAATCCGCGGCGACCGCATACTCGAGCACCACGGTGGCCTCGCGCACGCGCCACATGCGCATGAACTCGACACCCATCTGGTACAACTCGCCGGCGTCGGCCTGGTTCAGGCGGCTCAGGTCGAGCGTGGCGACGTCCGGCCGCACCGCTTCGGGAAACCGCGGCGCCGGACCGGCCACGCGGCGGTCCGGCTCGATCGAGCGCAGGAGGAGGAAGCTGCCCGCGAGCAGCAGGAGGAGGAAGATCCCGTAGGCTGCGGTTCTCATTTTTTCGACCGCTGGCGCGCGACATCGTCGATGAGTTCCGAAAGCCGGATCGTCCCGGGCCCGGTGCCGGACTGGTGCAGCCTGCGCGCCACCTTCAGCACGACGGCATTGCACGGCGTCGGTATGCCGTGCTCCTGTCCCAGCGCGATGACCGGCCCGTGGAAATACTCCGCCTCGATCCGGTCTCTCTTGAGATAGAGGTCCTGCCAGAAGGAGTTGTGCACCTTGACCCCGTGTCCGGACCGGCGCGCGAGCGGCCGCCGCAGTTCGGCGATCATCTCTTCGATGCCCGGGTCGCGGCCGTCGCAGGATCGGGCGCGGATCCTGGCGGCGCGCAGAACACGCCGCACTTCGTCCAGGAGAGACGCCTTGAATTCGTGGAACTCGTTGGTGTCGTGGTCGCGCGCATCCACCGCGGCATGGACGACGCTCTGGGTGTTGACCGCCAGTTTGAGCCACTTGTCGGACATGATGGTCCGCGACGACACGGCGTCGAATCCCGCCTGGCGGTAGGCCAGCGCGCAGGCGCGCGTGTAGGCGTTGCTGCCCTTCGGATATGCGCCGATGATCACGCGACCCGGGGACCGGAACGATGCGTGCCCGGGCTGGATCATGGAACACGTCATGCGGCACACACCCCCGAACACGTTCGTGAACGTGGCCGCCACCAGCGGCTCGCTGGCAACGCCGTTCTGGAAACAGATGACCGGAGTGTCGACGGGGACCACCCTTGCCAGCTCGGCGGTCGCAGCCTCCACGTCGTGCGACTTGACCGTGAGGAGAACGCAGATGCCGTCGGTCAGGTCGGACGCGGAGAGCGACGGCGCGATCCGCGGGTGCGAGACGTGCTCGCCGGTGGCGGACTTGAGCCGGAGCCCGTCGCGCCGGACGGCCTCGACGAGCGGCTCGCGCCCGACGAGCAGTACGTTGTGGTGGTGCAGGGA
>CAZPUV010000307.1:2518-3198 GCA_964589805.1 uncultured bacterium
ACAGCATGCCGCCCAGCACGCTCCCGACCGCTCCCGCGCCGTAGACGACGACCTGCATGGCATGCCTCCCAATCCGGACGGCGCGGTCTACGCCGTCACAACCTCTCCCCCGCGGGCCGTCCACGAGAGGATACCGCCCGCGACGTGGGTCGCACGGTATCCCATCCGGTCGAGCAGTCCCGCCGCGTATGCGGAGCGGCTGCCCGACAGGCAGTAGACGACGACCGGTCTGTCCTTTGGAACCTCCGAAACGCGCTCGAGAAGACGGGTGTGGGCGATGTTGTGCGCGCCCGGTATGCGGCCGGTCTCGGCAAGTTCGGCGGCGCGCCGCACGTCGAGCAGGAACGCGCCCGACGCCACCATCCGCCCGACGTCACCCGCCTCGATCTCCTGGATGGAAGCCGCCCCCTCCGTGCGCGCGTAGTCCGCGAACATCTCCGGCGTGGCGTAGCCGGCGATGTCGTCGATGCCGACGTGCACCAGGTCGACGACCGCTTCGCGCACCCGCTTCTCGTCCACGATGAGATAGACCGCCGTCTTCTCGGGCACGTAGGACCCCGCGATCGTATTGAACGCGCGGTTCAGCGGCGTAAACAGCGCCCCCGGCAGGTGCGCGCTTGCGTACCGGCTCCACTCCCGCGTGTCGAGCACCGCAACCCCCGTGGCCCCCGACAGGTCCG
>CAZPUV010000308.1:0-318 GCA_964589805.1 uncultured bacterium
CTGGCCGAAGTCCCGCCGCGCAACCAGTTCCTCGAGAATGCGGTGATGGCCGCGATGGACGCCGTCGAACACGCCCAGCGTCACGGCGCTGCGGGCGGGATGGAGCCTCTCCAGTTCCGCAAGGGAACGGGCAACCTTCATGCGGCCTCCGGCATCATCGCGCCGGGCGTTGCGTGGCCCCCGCCGGGGTGCTGCCGCCCGCTTCGATGTAGAGTCTGAACGAGTCGCATACGCGCAGTGGGTCGCGCGGGTGGTCGGCGTTTCGCGTACCGACGGCGAGCAGCAGTCCCTCCTCGTCGAGCAGGCGCATGGCCCCGT
>CAZPUV010000308.1:328-3172 GCA_964589805.1 uncultured bacterium
CTAGCAGCTTTCCGAGCCAACGCTCGAGCCCGTGTTCCGGCAACTCGTAATCGATAAAAACCATCAGCGACGATCCGGTCAGGCGCGGGGTTATGTCGAAGCCCATCCGATACCCGCCGATCACGACCAGCCGCGGCGAGCCGATGGTCTCGATCACATCGTTGCGCAGCGGCGCGATCCCGAACTGGATGGCGCGACTCGCTCGCGTGGAGATGACGACCGCCGGCAGAAAGGACAGAGCATCGCCGAGCGCCAGCCCCTCCAGGCCTTCCCCTGCGCGCGCAACGAGATTCTCGGACGGGTACGCGCCGGCGAGCGTGAACGCCCCGATGCGCGACCGCGTGAGCGCGTTCAGGGAAGCCGGCAGGCCGAAACGGGCTCCAAAATCCCGCGCAAGCGAGCGAACATACGTGCCCCTCGAACAACGGACGACGCAACGCACGAGCGGCAGGTCCACGGCGGCCACTTCGAAGCCGTAGATGCTGACCGTGCGCGGCGCTATTTCGGCCGTCTCGCCCGAGCGCGCGAGCTGATAGTGGCGTCGCCCCTTCCGCTTGATGGCCGAGTACGCCGGCGGGGTCATGGAGTAGTCGCCCACGAACGCCGCCGCTGCCGCGCGCAACTCCTCTTTTCCGATCTCCGGCACCGGCGCCTCGCGCACGACATCCCCCTCGGCGTCCAGTGTGGAAGTTTCCACGCCGAGCCGGACATCGAATTCGTACTCTTTTTCGAGATCCATGAAGTGCTCGACCGCGCGCGTCGCGTTTCCCGTACAGACCAGCAGCACACCGCGCGCGAGGGGGTCGAGCGTGCCGGCGTGGCCGACCTTGCGCAGTCCCGTTACACGGCGCATGGCCGCCACGACGTCGAAGGACGTGGGTCCCGGCGCCTTGTCGATCACGTACACCCTGTGGTCGAAACGATTGTTCATCTGTGTCGCACGCTCACTTCCCGCTCTCGGTGTCATCCTCATCACCGGCGGCGGGCGGCCCGTCCTCCGCGGGCGTGTCGGCATCTCTGAGGACCTGTTCTATGCGGAAGGCGCGATCCAGGGAATCGTCGTAGACCCAGCGCAGCTCCGGCGCCACCTTGACGTCGAGTTCGCGTGCAATGGCATGCCGCATGTAGCCCGACGCGCCGCGGAGTATCTTGAGCGAAACCTGCCGCTGGGCGTCGTCTCCCATGACGCTGAAGTGAACGCGCGCCGCGGACAGGTCGGCGGCGGTGGTGACGCCGGTTACGGTAACGAGACCCAGCCGCGGGTCCCGGACGTCCTTCAGCACGATCTCGCTCAGGACTTCCTTGATTACCGCATTGATGCGTTCGAGTCTGTGGCTGGATCGGGTCATGCTCGTCTCATAGCGTCCTGTGGTCGGTGAGCCGGCCCAGGTTCCTACCGGTATTCCTCCGCTGCGTCCACGATCTGCACCCGGTGGTCGCCCTCGATGAAGCCTCGCACCCGGGCGCAGGCTCCGTCCAGCGAGGCGTGATCGGAGCCGGCGAACACGATCGCCAGCATGCAGCGCTGCCACTTGTCCTGGTAGTCCACCTCGGCCACGGATACGTTGAACCGGCTCCGGAGCCTCGCCTTCAGGCTCGACAGCACGTACCGTTTTTCCTTCAGTGAAGAGCAGCCGGGGATCAGCAGATCGACGGTGAGAAGTTTGACGAACATCTCGCAATGCGCGCGAACACGGCATCCTCGCGCCTAGAAGACTCTGGCTTTCTCCTCGACGACGAAGGCCTCGATGATGTCACCCTCTTCGAGACTGTCGAAACCGGCGACCCCGATACCGCACTCGAAATTCTGCGCCACCTCACGCACGTCGTCCTGGAAGCGTTTCAACGAAGCCAGCCGGCCCGTGAACACCACCTCATCCGCGCGCTTCACGCGAATCTGAGCGTTGCGCGTGACGGAACCGTCGATCACCATGCAGCCGGCGATTGTGCCATGCTTGGAGACGCGGAACAGCCTCCGCACCTCGGCCTGTCCCAGCACGCGCTCCACGAACACGGGCTCGAGCATTCCCTTGAGCGCCTTGTCGACGTCGTCCAGCACCTCGTAGATGATGCGGTAACTCCGAATCTCGACGCCCTTGAGTTTCGCGATCTCCTTTGCGCGCGGCGCAACCTTGGCGTTGAAGGAGATGATCACGCCGCTCGTATTGGCTGCGAGGAGCACGTCCGATTCGGAGACGGAACCCACCGCGGCGTGGATGACGTTCACCTTGATGCCCTCGATGTTCTGAGCCGAGAGGCTGTCGCGCAGGGCCTCGACCGACCCGTTGGTATCGGCCTTCACGACCACGTTGAGTTCCTTGACTTCGCCTTCCTGGATCTGCGCATAGAGGTCCTCCAGGGTCAGCGCCTTGGTGGGCTGCAGCTCGCGGGTCCGGATTACTTCCTGTCTCTTCGAAGCCACCTCGCGGGCTTCACGTTCGTCCTTGACCGCGATGAACTCGTCACCCGCATGGGGCATGCCGTTGGATCCGAGCACCACGACGGGCACCGACGGTCCGGCCTCGCGCACCGCGCGGCCCGTGTGGTCGAAGAGCGAACGAACCTTGCCCCATTCGTTGCCGACCACGAACACGTCACCGTGCCGCAGCACTCCCTGCTGCACGAGCACGGTTATGAGGATGCCGCGCCCTTCTTCCTTTCGCACCTCGATGACCACGCCCTGCGCGCGTGTCTTGGGATCGGCCTTGAGGTCGCCGATTTCCGCCTGCAGGAGGATCATCTCCAGGAGCTTGTCGATGTTGTGTCCGGTCTTGGCCGAGACGTCCACCGCGACCACCTCGCCGCCGAAATCCTCCACCAGCACGTTGTACTGCATGAGCTGCT
>CAZPUV010000309.1:0-3119 GCA_964589805.1 uncultured bacterium
CACACGTCGTCGATGTCGAACGGCACGTGCTGCTCGGCCTCCCAGAAGATCGCTTCCTTGGCGTCGTCCGGATTCATCTTGTCCATGACGACCTTCTTCACGATGACCGCGCGCCCGGATACCGCGGTCACGACGTTCTTCGCGCTGACACCCGCCTTCGTCATGCATTCCTGGATTCCCTGCACGACGAGGCTCTGATCCATGATCTCGCCCTCGACGATCGCCTCGGGCGGGAGCTTGACGATTCCGTACCGGGTCAACGTCGGCGTTTCCTTCGAGTGATCGACTTCCACGACCTTGATCACACTCGAGCCGATGTCCAGCCCGACGGACGTCTTGCTTTTCCGCGAGAACATCTTCATCTCTTCACCAGCCTTGCTTCGATGCGTGGTGTTCGCCTAAGTAGCGCCATTACGAGTAAATAGAGCTTGCCGCGAGGGTGCGACTCGCAACAAACATGCCAGCGATATTCCGCCCGCCCGCGCCTGGATTCCGCTGATAACCGACTACGACCGAATGACTTATTGTGCTCGCGGCCCTCGTTGCGGGCCTTCGCCGCCGGGGAGCCATGCAATCTGCATCCGCGGCATGCATTACCGGGGAACCCACCATGTACCCAGATAGAGCGTCAGAAGACGCTCGCCGGCGAACAGCATGAGGCAGGCCGCCGGTGCCAGAAAGGAACCGAAGGCGACCGCGGTCTGGCCGCCGCCGCCCGAGCGCCGCATCAGGTAGATCCCGTACGCGCTGCCGGCGGCCGCGGCGACGAACAACACGGCCAGCACCATCTGCCAGCCCAGGAAGGCACCGATCATCGCCATGAGTTTCACGTCACCGCCTCCCATGCCGTCGACCTTGCGCGCGGCCTTGTACGCGACGGCGATGGCCAGGATGAGCCCGGCGCCGACGAGCGAGCCGACCAGGGACTCGACCACACCGATATCCAGGCACAGCCACGCGCCGAACCAGCCGAGCGCCGTGCCACCGATCGAGAGCGGGTCGGGTATGATCTGGTGCTCCCAGTCGATGAACGTGATCGCGATCAGGAGCGACAGGAACGCCACGATCCACACGGCCTGCAGGCCGGGACCGTACACCCACACGGACACGCCGGCCGCGGCAGCCGTCAGCATTTCCACCAGCGGATAACGAAACGGGATCTTCCAGCCGCACCGGCGGCACCTGCCCCTGAGCAGCACCCAGCTCGCGATCGGCACGTTGTCGTACCAGGCGATCGTCTTGCCGCAGTCGGGACACCGCGAGCGCCCGGCGGCGACGGAAGCGCCCCGCGGCAACCGGTGGATCACCACGTTGAGGAAGCTGCCGAGTACCGCGCCGAACACGGCCGCGGACGCGGCATGGATCGCTTCAGCCGTCATGCTTCTCCCTCTCGATCCGGCCCGTTCGCCTGAGACGATCGACGTACCGTCGCGCGAGCTCACGCATGTAGGGCTGCTCCGCGGTTTCGGCCAGCTCCTCCCACATGCGAATCGAGGTCTCGGCGTGTCCGGCCTTCGAATACACGAATGCGGCGAACCGCCGCGCCCGCTCGTTTCCGCCCGGCACGCGCGAAGCCAGGTCGAAGTAGTGCGCGGCCGCGTCCGCGTCGCCACGGATCACGTAGTAGAGAAAACCGATCTCGAAGGGGAATTCTCCCGACGTCGGGTTGGCGCGCATGCCCTTCTTGAGCACCTCGATCCCGCTGTCGAACTCGCCGAGATCCTGCGTCATCACCACCGCACCGAAGACGTAGGGAAAGACGAAGTGCGGATCGAGGTCCGTGATGATCTCGATGAGTCCCTTGAAATACGCGAGGCTGTGCTGGCTCTTCGCGTAGCCGCCGAAGTACTGCACCGCCTGGAACCAGACCATGTCGGCCGCCAGTTCGCGGTAGCCGAGCGAGGCCTGCTCCACGAATTTTCCCGACGGCAGATACAGGTTCTCGTGCAGGTACGGCCGCGCACGATAGTCCTGCACGCGGGCGGTCGCGAACGCGAGCGACGCCACGAGCGCGGTCCCGAGGCCAGCGATCATGCCCGCCCGGTGGGCTCCCATCTCAACTCACCTCTCGCGCCCGGAAGATGAGCGTTGCCGCGTAGAGGGTGCACGCGGTGTAGATGAGCGCGTACAGGCTGACCGCGAGCACGAAGCCCTCGGGCAGCGCGAGCCCGTGCACGGCTTCGCCGCGAACGTTGAGCAGCTCGAGATTGGGCAGCAGATAGTAGGCTCCCGTGGCCACCACGCGCGGCACCGTGCCGCCGAAGCGCTCCGCGAAGGTCAGCAGATCGCCGGCGAAGTGCCCCGCGACGACGCACGAGATCGTGAAAAACGAGCCCAGCAGCGGCGAGCTGAAGGCCGCGAACAGCGTCAGGAGCGCGGTGACGAGCGCACCCTCCAGGAGTGTGAGGTATACCGCGACCAGCATGGTCCCGGTGACGCGGGCCCCGCTCAGCGCGACGACCAGCATGTGCACGCCAGCCATCAGCACGATGACGGCCGAGATCGTCGCAACGGTGCCGGCGTATTTCCCGAGTACGAACTCGCCCCGCGATATCGGCTTGGAGAGGAGTCCCCGCAGGATGCCCTGCTCCCTCTCCAGATGAAACGAGCCGGCGCCGAGCAGGACGATGAGCACCACCGCGAAGATGGATATCGCGGCGAGCCCGATGTCGATCACGATCTTCTGCTGCGCCCCCACGGCCAGCGGTGACAGTGCGTACGACGATCCCATCAGCAGGACCGCGAACACCATCACCACCAGAAGGATGCGCTCCTGGAGGTAGTTGCGAACGGTGAACCGCGCGAGGGTCAGAATGGGTGTCATGGATCCGTATCTAGCGGCGCACGAGCGCGGGTTCGGGTTTCTGCTCCGATTTCTTCTCGCGGGGCGTGCCGTCCTCGCGAACCGCTTCCACGAAGACATCCTCGAGACGGGTCCGGAGCGGCCTCACTTCCACCACGTGCCCCTCTGCGGCGTACACGTCCGCGACCACGTCCTTGAGCTTCTCTTCGCCGCAGCGCACGATGGTCACCGCGTCGCCGGAAAATACCTCGCTCCCGCCGTAGTCGCGCGCCTGGAGCCGGCGTGCCTGGCGGCGGCGGTTGCCCGCCAGCATCAC
>CAZPUV010000310.1:0-3105 GCA_964589805.1 uncultured bacterium
GGGCCGGGCGCTCGACTTCTTCGCGTCGCAGCCGCTCGCGGCCGCGGCGCTCATGCTCCAGAAGGTGCACTACTTCTGGGAAGGACCGGAGCGGTCCAACGAGAAGTACATCTACTTCTTCTGGAACCGGTATGGACTCGGCCGCGTGCCGATGCCGGGTTTCTGGCTGGTTGCGCCGCTGGCGATCGCCGGCCTGCTGCGACTGTGGCCGCGGCGCCGCGAGTTCTCGCTGCTCTACGGGTTCGTGGCCGTGTACATGCTCGCCGTCGTGGCGTTCTTCGTGGTGGCGCGCCTCAGGCTTCCGGCCGTGCCGGTGCTGATTCTGTTCGCGTCGTGGGCGGCGGTGGACCTGCTTGCCGCCGCGCGCGCGCGCAACCGGGTCCGCCTCGCGAAGAATCTGGTGGTGGTCGCGGCCGCGTTCCTGTTCGCCAACGCCGGCTACCCTCGGTTCGTGCTCCAGCGGCCGTCGCACGAGATCATTTCACATTACCTGCTCGCGGGGGCCATGATGGAGGAACAGGACACGGACGGAGCGATGGTGGAACTCGCCCGGGCCCGGATGGCGTTCGAGAAGGCGCCTGCCGATCAGTACACGGGGATTGCGCAGGATGTGTATTTCAAGCTCGGCACGCTCCTGTACGAGCGCAACCGCTGCAAGGAGGCGGCCGACGCCCTGGGCAGGATCCAGCCCGGCGATCCGCGCGCGGGAGCCGCCCGCCTCATGTTCGCGGACTGCTGCGAGAAGCTCGGGCGCTTTGCCGAAGCGGGCAAGGCGTATCAGATGATTCTCAGGACGGAACCGGACAACCGGCGCGTCCTGGAGGGGCTCGTGCGATGCCTCGAAGCGACAGGCAGTTACGACGAGGCTGCGCGCATCAGAGCGGGCATCCCGGCGCCCTGATTCCTGCACTCCCCGCGGACGAATCGCGCCGTGTGATCACGTTGACCGTGCCCCCGGCACCTGTTAGGATGCTGGCCGCCAGGGAGTTCTTCCGGAGGTCAGTCGTTCCATGAGGGACAATTCGGGGCCCGTCCTGTTGCTCGCGGTGGGAGTGGCGCTCTCGGGCTGGTTCATCGGACGGGGTTTCGTCAACGCCCGCACCGCGGACCGCTACGTGTCCGTGAAGGGTGTTTCCGAACGTGATGTCCGCGCCGACCTCGCGCTGTGGCCGCTGCGGTTCACGTCCACGGACGACAACCTCGCACGCGCGCAGCAGAAGTTCGACGACTCACGGCGTCTGGTGACGGAATTCCTCGCGCGGCACGGGATCGACCCGTCGGGCATCGAGTTGCAGAACTTCGACGTAGCCGACGTGCTCGCCAATCCGTACCGCGGGCCCGGGGAGATCACGAGCCGGTTCATCATCTCGGGAACGCTGATGGTGCGCATCGAGGATCCGGAAGTCGTGCTGAAAGCGAGCCAGGATCTGGGCTCGCTGGTTTCGGCGGGGGTGGTGTTCTCGTCGCAGGGAGGATACTCGATGGGACCCACGTACCTGTTCACGAAGCTCAACGACCTCAAGCCGCAGATGATCGCGGAAGCGACCGCAAGCGCGCGCGAGGCCGCTGAGCAGTTTGCCGAGGATTCCGGAAGCCGCCTGGGCGGAATTCGCCTGGCGAGCCAGGGGATCTTTCAGATCCTCCCGCGCGATCGCGCGCCGGGGGTCAACGAAGAGTCGCAAGTCAACAAGACGGTTCGCGTCGTTTCGACGGTCGAGTATTCGCTCGAGGATTGAGCGGCGCTGTTTTCGAAAGGAAAGTGTAAATGAACATGAAGAAGTTCGCGATTGTGCTCTGCATGCTGGGTCTGATTTCGTTCGGTGCCGGCCAGGCCGATGCGGCCAAGTGGGCCGGGTTCAAGGCTGGCGTCAACCTCGCAAACATCGGCGGTGACGACGCCGGTGACGACACGAGCATACGCACCGGGATCATGGGTGGCGCGTTCGTTGGCTTCGGCATCAACGAGCAGTTCGGCGTCCAGATCGAAGGTCTCTATGTGATGAAGGGTGCGAAGAGCACGGAAGAGGACAGCACCCTGACGGGCGTGCAGAAGATCGATGTCACCTACAAGGCCGATTACATCGAGTTCCCGGTCCTGCTTGCGGTGAGGTTCCCGTCCGGCGACAAGATGGCGTTCAACCTCTTCGCCGGTCCGACCTTCGGCTTCAATATCAAGGCGGAGGGCGAAGCGGAGGGCGTTACGGTGGACTTCAAGGATGAAACGAAGAGCTTCGAACTCGGCGCCGTGGTTGGCGGCGGCTTCTACTACATGCTGGATTCCTTCTCGGTCGTCATGGATGCCCGTTACGGACTGGGCGCAACGTCGATCTCGGAGGAGTTCGAGGGCGTGACGCCGGACGTGAAGAACCGCGGCATCGGCATCATGGTCGGTGTTGCGTTCCCGCTCGGCGGTTCGCACTAGCCGATTCGCCGGCTGACGAGTCGGAAAGTGAAGATCATGAGACGACTCGTTGCAATCCTGGTCGTCGGGCTGGTCGCGTTGGTCGCGGCCGGCCCGGCGACGGCCGGCGCCGCCTGGACGCTCGGATTCAAGGGTGGCCTCGCGCTCGGCGACCTCGGCGGTGATGACGTTCCGTCGGACGAGCTCGGGATTCGAACGGGCTTCGCCGGCGGCGTGTTCGCGCAGGTGGAGATGTCGGAGAACTTCGGTGTGCGCCTGGAAGGTCTCTATCACATGAAGGGCGCGAGCGAGGATTCCGCGAGCGTGAAGGCCACGATCGAACTCGATTACTTCGAGTTTCCGGTTCTTCTCGTCGGCCAGGTGCCGTTGTCTGAGAGCGCGACGTTCAGCGCGTTCGCGGGACCGGTGATTGCCTTCAACACCGGGGCCCGGATCGCGGGCTCCGTGGGTGGCTTCTCGGCTTCGTTCGACATCAAGGACTACATCGCGTCGTTCGAGTTCGCACTCGCGGTTGGCCTCGGGGCGTCCTTCGACGCGGGCTCGGCCACGATCACCATCGACGGGCGGTATCAGCTCGGTCTGACGACGGTCGACGACGGGTTCAGCGGAACGACCGAGGATGCGGACGTGAAGAACCGGGGCTGGGTCTTCATGGCCGGCGTCGGCTTCCCGATCGGCGGCGA
>CAZPUV010000311.1:0-3104 GCA_964589805.1 uncultured bacterium
ACGGCCGGACAAGGTGTTCTCCAACGAAGAGATCAGGACGATCATCACGGCGGTGGGTACGGGCGCGGGAGAATTCGATCTCAACAAGGCGCGCTACCACAGGATCATCATCATGACGGACGCGGACGTGGACGGCGCGCACATCCGAACGCTGCTGCTGACACTTTTCTACCGGCACATGAAGCCGCTGATCGAAGCCGGCTACGTGTATATCGCGCAGCCGCCGCTGTACAAGCTCAAGAAGGGCAAGAAAGAGGTGTATGCGTTCAACGAAGAGGATCGCGAACGCATTCTGAAGGACTGGGGCGGTTCCGACGGCGTGTATATCCAGCGCTACAAGGGTCTCGGTGAGATGAACCCCGAACAGCTCTGGGAGACCACGATGGATCCGGAAGCGCGCACCATCCTCAAGGTCGATATCCAGGACGTCGTGGAGGCGGACCGGATATTCTCGATCTTGATGGGCGACGAAGTGGAGCCGAGGCGCGAGTTCATACAGGAGAATGCGCTTTCGGTGAGAAACCTGGACGTTTGAAAATGACGAAGAACAGACAAAACTACCGCGTGCGGAAGCTAGACCGTCACGCACGTTACGACGATGACTTGAAAGACGTCCCGCCGTCGGAGAGGCTCGCCATGGTATGGCCGCTTACCGTCGACGTGTGGGCGTTCATGGGGTACGACATTGCTGAATCCAGACTACCGCGACATATTGTCCGCGTTCTACGGCGAAAAGGTTGAGTACCTGCTGGTCGGCGCCTACGCGCTGGCAGCGCACGGACTCCCCCGCGCGACCGGGAACCTCGATCTTTGGGTGAAACCCGAGCCCGACAACGCCGAGCGTGTCATGAAGGCGCTGGGCGCGTTCGGCGTGCCCTTGAAGAACCTCTCGCCCGAGGACTTCACGCGCACGAGCACCGTGGTCCAGATTGGTGCGGTGCCGCATCGCATCGATCTCCTGACCACGCTCGACGGGGTTGCGTTTGACTACGCGTCACCGCGCCGCCTCGACGTCGAGCTCGACGGAATCCGCATCCCGGTGCTGAACCGCGACGATCTGGCCACCAACAAGCGCGCGGTCGGCCGTCCACAGGATCTGGCCGACGCGTCGTGGCTCGAGGGTCAGAAGCACCTGTGATCCCGCCGGCACGCCGGCTGTACGCGTCCGGTTATCTCGACTGGACGAAGCACCGCCGGCCCGTCCGCTACGATCTCGCGCGGAGCGGGGTGCCGCGTTTCGCCGTGGAGCGCCTGGGGCTTTCGATCGCCGAGATCACGGACGTCGGGCCGTACGAGGACGGGTGGCTCCCGGTGATGGAGCGCGTGGCGGCTCGTCACGACGTCCCCCCGGAGAGCGTGGTCACGACGCACGCGTGCTCGATGGCAAACCACCTCGGGTTCGCCGCCTTCGTGGAACCGGGTGACGACGTCGTGCTCGAGACCCCGGTGTACGAACCGCTCGTTCGCCTCGTCGAGTACTTCGGTGCGCGCCGGGTACCGGTTCCGCGCCGGGAGGAAAACGCCTGGCGCCTCGACCCCGACGATCTGCGGCGCGCGATCACACCGAAGACGACGCTCGTCGTCCTGTCCAACCTGCAGAATCCCACGGGCGCCTGCGATGGCGACGGAACCATGGTTGCCGCCGCCGCGGCCGCGGACTCGGTGGGCGCGCACGTACTTGTCGACGAGGTCTACCTCGAGTTCCTGCATGCGGAAGGCGCGCGCACGGCGGCCCGGCTCGCATCGAACATCGTGGCGACCGGAAGCGTCACCAAGGCATTCGGGCTGGACGCACTCCGTTTCGGCTGGGTGCTCGCGGAGCCGGAACTCGCCGGGCGGATCCGGCGCCTCAATGATCTCTTCTCCGCGTCGACCGCGCATCCCAGCGCGCGCATCGCGTTTCACGCGCTGGCTCGCGCGGACGAGTTCCTGTCCGCGTCGACCGCGCTTCTCCGGAGGAACATCGAGACCGTGGACGCATTCGTGCGCGGGCACGAGCGCCTGTCGTGGGAGAAACCGGACGCGGGGACGTGCGGACTCGTGCGGGCCGGTGGTGTCGACATCGACGCACTCACGGATCGGTTGCACGGCGAGCACGACGTTGCGATCGTGCCGGGACGGTTCTTCGAGGCGCCGGACTGCTTCCGTGTCGCGTGGTGCCTGGAAGGGTCCGAACTCGAAGCGGGCCTCGAGCGCATCGGCGATACGCTGAACGCGCTCCCCTGACGCCGGGCGAGGTCGGGGCGGCGAAATCCCCCCGACAAACCGGACACGCGCTATAATCCACCCATGTCGCTGCCCATCTCGCACCGCATCGGTCCGCCCGGGCCGGACGATCTGGCCGACGTCCACGCGCTGTTGCGCGCGAACGGTCTTCCGGTCGAGGGACTCGAGGAGCATCTCGGGACGACGCTCGTTTCACGCTCGCGTGGGAAGATCATCGGGTGCGCCGCCGTGGAAATCTACGAGCGCGCGGCGTTGCTTCGCTCCGTCGCCGTGGACGTGGGGTGGCAGGGGCGTGGTCTGGGCGCGGAACTTGTCGAGAAGGCGATTCGACTCGCGCAGTCCCGCGGTGTGCGGGAGATGTTCCTGCTGACGATGACGGCGGCGGAGTACTTTGCACGATTCGGATTCGCACCATGCGAACGAACCGACGCGCCCGATGCGATGAGGCGTTCCATCCAGTTCAGCGCGCAGTGCCCCGAGAGCGCGGTTGCGATGCGACGCGCGATCGAGCCGCCCCGCCCCGCCGTGCGAACGCCGCGGCCGCATCGGGAGACGGAGTGAAACGCGAAGTCGAGAAGACGTGGACCATCACCTACCGCGCGGCGCGTCGTATCGCGATCGCCGTGATCGGGGGAACCGTCGTGCTGCTCGGGGTCGCGATGCTCGTGCTTCCCGGCCCCGGTCTCCTCACCATCATCGGCGGGCTGGCGATCCTGGGCGCGGAGTTCGCGTTCGCGCGCCGCTGGCTCGCGCGGGCGAAGAACGCCACCGAAAAGGCCGCCCGGAAGGCAACCGATCGCGTCCGGCGTCGGGGCCATCCGACACCGCCCCCGCCGGAAGCTTAAGATATTACATTATAACAAGTTAAGTAACCCCCC
>CAZPUV010000312.1:0-3097 GCA_964589805.1 uncultured bacterium
CGGGTGCATTTCGCGTGACGTGCACGTTCGAGGTGGGCCCGTGAGCGTCGCGGAACCGTCGCCGGACGATGGAAGGGGCTGGCTCGTGTACGTCGTTCGTTGCGCGGACCACACGCTGTACACGGGCATCACGACGGACGCGGAGAAGCGCGTTGCCGAGCACAACGCCGGCCGTGGCGCCCGCTACACGAGGTCGCGCACTCCCGTGGTGCTGGTGTACGTCGAGGCCGCCGGCGATCGCGGGGCGGCGCTTCGGCGCGAGAATGAGATCAAGAAGATGCCTCTGGATACCAAGCGCGAGTTGATCGCGCGCAGGGAGAGAACGTGAGCGCAATCGGCAACCTCCTATGGATCGTCCTGGGTGGCGGGTTGTTCCTGTTTCTGGAGTATCTGATCGGCGGGCTGTTGCTGTGCCTGACGATCATCGGCATCCCGTTTGGCGTCCAGTGCATCAAGATCGCGATGCTGGCGCTGTTGCCCTTCGGCCGGCGGGTCGAAGACACGAACCGGGCCTCCGGCTGCCTGGCGGTTGTCATGAACGTCGTCTGGATTCTGCTCGGCGGGATCTGGATCGTGGCGACACACGTGGTATTCGGGGTGCTCTGCGCACTGACGATCATCGGCATTCCGTTCGCGAAGCAGCACCTGAAGCTGGCCGCGCTCGCGCTGACACCGTTCGGGCACAGGATACGCTGACCGCACGCGTCGCGGGCGCGTCTCGAGGAGGAAACATGACTTCGGACAAGACGGGGAATTCCGGCGAATGGCACGATGTCGGTGATGTCGCGGAACTGTCGAAACAGCCGCTGCGGCAGATCATCGTCGACGGCCGGCGTATCGCGCTTTCGTTCCGGAACGGGACGTTTGGCGCCGTCAGCGACAACTGCAACCATGCGGGCGGCCCCCTGGGAGAGGGAGTCCTCGAGGGCGACTTCATCGTATGCCCCTGGCACCAGTGGCGGTTTCACCGCATCGAGGGCCACGGCGAGCCCGGTTTCGAAGAAGACGTGGTACCGGCGTATCACGTCCGGGTGAAGGGCGGTCGGGTTCAGGTCAGCCGGACGCCCTTTGCAAAGCGCCGGAAGAAACCCCACGAGCCCCACCCGCTGAGTCGTCCCCTGGCTCGTGAACCGGGCCCGGTCCGGGTCGTCGGCATCTCGACCACGATCATGAACGCTGACTATCCTCGCTACTCGACCTCGGAAGCGCTGCTCGAGGCGGCGTTGCAGCACGCGGGGGCGAGCGGCCATCCAACCCGCATGATCAAACTGCGCGAGCTCTCCTTCCGCGCCTGCGAGGGGTACTACTCGAAGTCGGCCCGCGCGTGCACCTGGCCGTGCTCGATCACGCAGATGGATCCGAACGACCAGCTCGACCGTGTCTACGAGGCCTTCGTCCACTGGGGAGACGTATTCGTGATCGCCACGCCGATAAGATGGGCCAACGCGAGCAGCCTCTACTACAAGATGGTGGAACGGATGAACTGCATCCAGAATCAGACCACGATCGCCAACCGCACGCTGTTGCGCGACAAAGTCGTGTGCGCCATCATCACCGGCGGACAGGACAACGTGCAGGGAGTGGCGGGTCAGGTGCTCGGCTTCTTCGCGGAACTTGGCTGTCATTTTCCACAGTACCCGTACATCGCGCACTCGCGCGGCTGGAGCGCGGAAGACATGGAGCGGAACGTGACCACGGTGCAGCAAAGCGAGGAGCTGCGGGAAGGGGCGCGCGGCCTGCTGGACCGGAGCATCGAATTGTCGGGACGTCTCCTCGCAACGACTCCGCACAGGATGGAGCGCGGTGGGAGGAAAGGGAAGGCACTCGCATGACGAAGCCGGACAACGAGTACGTCCTCGGCACCGACGACGCCGAACTCGCCCGTCTGGGGCTGCAGCATCGCCTGTGGAGCCGGCAGGCGTTCGATTGCTGGGAGCGCGCGGGGGTGCGTCCCGGATCGACCGTCCTGGATATCGGATGCGGACCCGGCCACGCGACATTTGACCTCGCGCAACTCGTCACAGGCAGCGGGCGCGTGGTCGCCGTGGACGAGTCGGAGCGATTCGTGCGCTATTTGAATGCGCAGGCGGACGCGCGGGGTGTCACGAACGTCGAGGCGTCGGTCCAGGACGTGCAGTCGCTGCAGGTGCCGGGGGCGAGCATCGACGTCGCGTACGCGCGCTGGGTGCTCTGCTTCACACCGCGCCCGGAGGCCGTGGTTTCCGGTGTCGCGAAGGCCCTGAAGCCAGGAGGCGTCTTCGCCGTACAGGACTACACGAACTGGCAGGGGTTGTTTCTCTCCCCGCCGAGCGATGCGTTCCTGGCGGTGCTCCGCGCGACGGACAACGGGTGGCGCGCGTCGGGGGGCGACTCGGAGATCGGCAAACGGCTCCCGGCGCTGATGGAAGCGAGCGGACTGCGGGTCGAGGAGATCCGGCCGCTCCAGCGCATCGCGCGCCCCGGCGACCCGCTCTGGCAGTGGCCGACGACGTTCTTCCGCAACTGGGCGCCCCGGCTCGTCGAGCGGGGGCTTCTGGCCGACGACGTCCGGGTGGCCTTCGAGCGCGAGTGGGAGGAACGCTCCAGGAACCCGAACGCCTTCTTCTGGACGCCGTCGATGGTCGAGATCGTCGGGCGACGCGTCTAACGGGACCGGGCGGGGCCGATGCGAATGAGAGGCTTCGCCTCGTAGCGGGCGCCTGCATAGACGGCCCCGGCTGCCGCGAGTGACCCCGTGATCAGCCACGCCGTTTCCTCGTCGAACATCCCCAGCGTGTTACCGACCGCGCCGAGAAACAGACCGAGCGTCGCCGCGGTCCCGGCGCCGTGCGCGATCGCGTCGAATCGCGTGGGCGGCTCATACCACGAGAGCGACGACAGACTGAACGTCATGGTCAGATAGCCGGTCGTGGAGGCATCGAGGCGGTCGCGGAGGAAGTGGCGGTGCGCGGCAACCGGGGAGAGATCGGGTGCCGCTATGGAAAGCCGCGCGGGCGCCGACGCGCTGTCGGCAGGCGCATCCGCCGCTGCCGGCGATGAGAAGGAGAGGCCGATCACGATCAGGCTGGCCAGGACGAGGGGGTGTTTCATGGACGCC
>CAZPUV010000313.1:0-3074 GCA_964589805.1 uncultured bacterium
AGTTCCCAGGCATTGGCGGCATCGATTCGATCCTGGAGCTTCCCCTGCTCCTCGAGGAGCGCGTTCATCTCGTCGTCGCTCATCGGCTCGGCGAACTTCGCGCTGACCTCGTCGAATCGTCTGAGAAGGGCGCGCGTCTCCGCGACGCCCTCCTCGATGTTGCCGAGCACGTCCTTCGACGGGTCGAGCTGTGGTTCCTGCGGCAGGTAACCGATCTTCAATCCGGGTGCGGTCTGGCAATCCCCCTGGATGTCGGTATCGACGCCCGCCATGATGCGGAGCAGCGTGCTCTTTCCCGCGCCGTTGTGGCCGAGAACTCCGATCTTGGCACCCGGGAGGAAGGCGAGCGTGATGTCGTCCAGAATCAGCCTGTCCGGCGGTACGACCTTCTTGAGGCGGTAGAGCGTGCAGACGTATTGGTGGCCCACGGGGAATCCTCGTTGTTTGAGACCGGCGAAACTGTCAGGGGCGGTCGAGGTGACCGGCCGGCCATGATACACAAAAAGGGCCGCGAAAGGAACTCAAGGCGGACGTTCAGATGAACTTCAGCGCCATCTTGGCGCGTTTGAGGTACAGTTCGACCTCCTCGATGCGCTCGCGAATCGACGCCGCCTCGTCGACCCCCTTCACGCCCCGGATCACGTATTCCAGCGCTTCCTGGGCGCCTCGCAGCGCTTTCGCCGCTTCATCACGCTGGTCGTCGCTCAATCCCATGCTCGAACCTCCTTTCGAACAACCGCTCCGGCGCATTGTAGCGCCGCGAGAATCAACATTCCCTTGCAAGAATCGCCGATTCGGGCGATGATACGCAATCTCTAACGTATCCGGGTGATCGCGTTCGTCAGGGGCAGGGACGCCCGCGCGTACCTGGGAGGAGACATGGAAAAAACAGCAACGGTGGCATTTCTCAATCAGAAGGGCGGCGTGGGCAAGACCACGTCCGTGGCCAACGTCGGCGCGGGGCTCGCGATCCTCGGAAACCGGGTCCTGCTCGTGGACCTGGACCCGCAGGGGCACCTGACGCGCTTCCTCGGGATCGAGCGCGGCGACGTTCGCGGAACCATCTACGAGGTTCTCCGCGGGAACATCCCGGCGCGCGATGCGATCATCACATGCCCCTTGAACGCGCGCCTCCACATCGAAGACCGCGAGACGGCCATGTCGATGTCGTTGCTACCCGCATCGCTCGATTTCGCCGACGCGGAGGTGACCTTCGCGCCCACCAGCGAGCGCGACTATCTCCTGCGACGGACGATTGCCACGGTCAAGCACGAATACGACTACATTCTGCTCGACTGCTCGCCGAGCCTGGGTCTGATCTCCACCAACGCGCTCGTGGCCGCGAACACCGTGTTCATCCCGGTGCAGACGGAATACCTGGCGCTGGAGAGCCTGGAGGACCTGCTCACACGCATCAAGTCCGTGACGGCGCTTCTCAATCCGGATCTGCAGGTGGGCGGCCTCATCGCCACCCGCTTTGACGGCCGCAAGGTCTTGAGCCGCGTGGTTGTGGAGACACTGCGTGAGCGGTACGGTGCGCTTCTCATGGACACCATCATTCGCGACAACATCGCGCTGGCCGAATCCCCCCGCAGCGGCAGCGACATATTCAGCTACCGTCCGCGAAGCTTCGGTGCCGAGGACTACTTGAATCTCGCCAACGAGATCATGGATCGCATAACGCCCGTGGGTGACACCGAGTCCTTCGACCTCAACGCCATCGAGCGGTACGCCAGCGATCTGTTGTAGACCGCTGGCCCGCCGGCGTCGCCGCAGGGTGGTGGCGCTCGCTCGTCCTATTCCGCGCTCCCCGGAGCTGCATCCCCGGACGGACCGACCTCACCGGCGTGTCGCATACGGCGGAGCACAAGCCCGACCACGCCCAGACCGATCACCGCGAGCAGCCACGGTGCACGGAAGAGCCACAGCCGCGCGGAGCCTTCCGGGACGATCAGGATGCGCTTGCCATACTCCTGCGTCAGCGCCATCTTGATCTCGTCATCCGAACGGCCCGCCTCGACCATGTCAGCGATTCTCTGCCTCAGGGTCGCGGTGGTCGGGGAGTCGTGGGTGTTCAGGTTCTCACGCCAGCAACAGGGCGCAACGAAGGTGTCGTAGAGCGTGTCCAGTCGCTCGTTTCCCATGCCGTAACCCGCAATGGCTGCTGGCGCGGCAACGAGCGTGATCATCAATGCGGCCCACAGGATCAATTTCATCGTCACTCCGATCCATCGGCCACGCTCAATATAGCCCACCGGCCGATACAACACACCGAAATATGAACGGAGCCCCGGCGCAGCCTGCACCGGAGCTCCGTGATTCAATCTCACCCGCTACTATGATTTGGCGGGCATCATCGACAAATTCTCGAACTACTTCACGAGCAGCATCTTGCGGGTCTCGGTGAAATCACCCGCCTGCAGCCGGTAGAAGTACGTCCCGCTCGCCAGTCCACTTGCGTCCCATTCGACGAAGTGATCCCCCGGGCTTTCGACACGGGTTACCAGGCGATCGACCAGCTTTCCGCGCACATCGTACACGGACAGCTCAACGAAACTCTCCGTCGGCAGGTAGTAGTTGATGCGCGTCACCGGATTGAACGGGTTCGGGATGGCAGGTCCCAGAACGACGGATTCACCCGGCATCGGCATCGGCGGCTCCGTCTCCTTCGAGAGAATCCGCACACAGTCCACGCCTTCGAGCGGCGTGCCGTCGAGCATTACGCCCGTGATCTTCAACGGAATCACGTCACCGTCGTAGACCGGACCGAGCACCTGGGCGATTTCGCTCTTCCGGAACTTCAGCGTGAGGTCCATGAACCCGTCTGGACCGTGGTCCGTGCAGCCGCACTCCTGGATACCCGTATACGGCGCGGCCACGTCTTCATAGTTGTGCCGAATCGGAGCGACGCCTTCGAGCTGCAGCGACGAGACGTCGATATTCATGACGTCAACGTTGGCCGTCCCGAGTATCGCAACAGGCAGCACGCCGCCCTTCTTCGACATTGCGCCGCTCCCTTTTTCGAACATCTTGAGATTCATCGGATTCGGACACGAAGTCGGCTTGATGTCGAG
>CAZPUV010000314.1:0-3031 GCA_964589805.1 uncultured bacterium
GATCGCCGCTCTTGTTCACCGGCCGCATGAACATTATATTCAAGGCGTTCCGGCGGGCCGGCCCCTCCCGCAGGCCTCTATGAAAGTCTCCAGCCGTTGGATGGTTTCCGCTCTGGCCGCCGCCGCCCTCGCCGGCTGTGGCGCCGAGGATCCTGCCCGCTTCGGGCGGCCGCCCGTCGTGAGTTCGTTCGATCCCGCCAGCCAGCACCTCACGGCCTTCGTGGGGGACACGCTGCAGTTCTCGCTCCTCGTCACCGATCCCGACGGCGATCGCGTGAGGACGTCGTTTGCGATCGACGGCAAGGCGCGAGGGGTGGGTTCGCCATGGACCTACGTCGTGAGCGACACCGGCAGCGTCACCGTTCGGGGTTCGGTGACCGATGGCGAATTCGTCTCGTACATCGACTGGCTGGTCGAGGGTCTCGAGCCGATCGATCTGCCGCCGGTCATCGAGAACTACCAGCCGGTAGAACGAAATCCCACGCTGATCGTCGGCAAGCGCATGACGTTCGCCGTGGTCGCGCGCGACCCGGAAGCGATGCCCCTCACGTACTCGTTCACCGTCAATGACTCGCTCGTCGCGCAGAGCCGCCAGTTCGAGTATCTCGCGCGCTCCGTCGGCGCGAAGCTCGTGCGCGCGACCGTTTCCGACGGAGAGTACACGGTCGCGCACGCATGGAACCTGCGCGTGACGGCGGTTCCGGACACGATCCCGCCCGCCGTCGTGGTGATCACCGCGGCCGGGACGGGGGCCGAGCCCGGCGAGATCTACCTGGAGTGGATCGCAGTGGGCAAGGACGGCATGGTCGGAATGCCGTCGCAGTATCAGGTCCGCACCGCCCCGGATCCCTTCTCCAGCGAGGAGGAATGGGAGCGGGGGAGCCAGCGCCAGGGTGTTCCCGCTCCCGCGGCACCGGGGGAGACCATGTCGATGACGATCGGAGGCCTCCTGCCGGCTCGAACGACCCACGTCACCGTGCGGGCGGTGGACGACTTCGGCAACATTTCGCCGCTCGGGCAGAGCCCGTCGGCGGTGACGCGGGGCATGCGCATCAGCGGCACCGTCGTCGACGCGATTTCCGGCCAACCGGTGCCGAACGCGCTGGTCAGACTCGGCACCTTTACGGCCGTCACCGGAGCGGATGGTTCGTGGCGGCTCTAGGAACTGCCACCGATCGACGACTTCATCAAGGCCGGCGACCCGCCGACCACGGGTGTCGGGAGCCACTACGACGTCTCGATCCCCTACGTCGTCGTGCACCAGGCCGTGACGACCATCCCCCTGATTCCGAACCTCCAGCTGCAGACGACGTACTACAACGACTTCCTCCAGTTCTTCCGGGAGATGACCGACATCCCGGGGAACCCGTTCGGGACGCAGCAGCGGCGGTGGAAGTTGCCCATCAACCTCTACGTGCGCCCGTACGAGAAGGACGGACTCGACTACAAGGCGGCGATCGAGCGCGTGGCCGGGGATTTCGACGCGATCCTCGGGACACAGGTGTTCAAGATCGTACCGAACCGCACGAGCCCCGGTGTCGAGACCGTCTACCGGGACGGGGTCCCCCAGGACAACTACTTCGTCACGGAATGGACGAGTGACTGGTATCCGAACATCGGCCTCATCGAGTTCCGCAACGTGTACACGCCGGCCACTCAGATCGTGCTCGAGCGCACCGCCCGTCACGAGCTCGGACACGCCCTCGGGCTCCACCACAGCTTCGACCCGACGCATCTGATGGTCGGCGGCGTCGCACCCTACGCGAACGCGTTCACCCCGGATGAGATCGCGGTGATTCGGTGCCTCTACGGACTCCCGCGCGGCTTCGACACCCGGCGGTTCCTGCGCCAGTAGGTGTCTCCTGCCAGACGGCCTGCCATGATGTCACATGTCTGCGGGCCGAGCAAACCGGCGCCACGGAGGCGCCGTGATAATACACTGTAAATAAAGATGTTATAGAGATCAGCCCCGGTGGCACCAATCCTGCGTTGTCCCCCCCGGAGGGCCCGAGGGCCCGGAGAGGATGCTCGCATGATGATGGACAGGTTCACGGAAAAGGCGCGCGCGGCGCTTGCCGAAGCAAGCGAGGCGGCGGTGATCGCGGGGCACGCCGAGGTGACCGGCTGGCACCTGCTGCTCGCGTTGATCGATCAGGAAGACGGCCTCGTCCCGCCGTTGTTCGAACGGATGGGAGTCGACTGCGGGCGCGTCCGGGAGGTCGCGTCGCGACAGCTCGCGGGGCTGCCCACGCAGGAGGGCGGCGACGTGCACCCGGGTGCGGAGTTCCGCGCCGTCATGCGTCACGCGCTGGCCGAGGCGAAGTCACTGCAGGACCAGTACGTGTCCACCGAGCACCTGCTGCTCGCGATGCTGCGAGACCGGCGTTCCTCGGTGGTCGAGTATCTGACTTCCATCTCGATCGACCGTGAGCGCGTGCTCAAGGCACTCGAAGAAATCCGCGGCGGCGAGTCTGTGGTGGACCAGAATCCCGAGGCGAAACTGCAGGCGCTGGAAAGATTCACGATCGACCTCACCGCGCGGGCCCGCGCGGGCCGGGTGGATCCGGTCGTCGGTCGCGACGAGGAGATCCGGCGTGTCAGCCAGGTGCTTTCGCGCCGGACGAAGAACAACCCCGTGCTGATCGGTGATCCGGGCGTGGGGAAGACCGCAATCGCGGAAGGACTCGCGCAGCGGATCGCGGACGGCGACGTTCCCGACGCGCTCAAGGACCGGCGCCTGCTCGCGCTGGACATGGGATCGCTCGTCGCGGGAACGAAGTTCCGCGGCGAGTTCGAGGAGCGTTTCAAGGCGCTCCTCAAGGCGATCCAGCAGAGTGAGGGCGAGGTGATCCTCTTCATCGACGAACTGCACACGCTCGTCGGCGCGGGCGCGGCGGAGGGTTCACTCGACGCGTCGAACATGATCAAACCCGCGCTCGCGCGGGGCGAGCTGCGCTGCATCGGTGCGACGACCGTCGATGAGTACCGCAAGCACATCGAGAAGGACGCGGCCCTCGAGCGGCGCTTCCAG
>CAZPUV010000315.1:0-3003 GCA_964589805.1 uncultured bacterium
CCCACTGGGTCTCGAGCTTCGTTTCATCGGAACTCCCGATGCCGTAGGCGAAAAAGCGGAGCGGCCGCGTCGCGGTGACGCGCGGGTCGAGTTGTTTGAGCGACCCGGCCGCGGTGTTGCGCGGGTTGGCGTAGAGTTTCTCGCCGCTCTCGGTCTGCTTGCGGTTGATGCGGTCGAAGTCGGCGAGCGTCATGTACACCTCGCCACGGACACTCAATACCGCCGGCCTCTTCGCACCCTTCTCGTCGCGGAGCCGCAGCGGAATCGCGCGGATCGTCTTCACGTTGGCGGTGATGTCCTCGCCGTTGATTCCGTCGCCGCGGGTCGAGCCCTGCACGAGCACGCCGTCTTCGTACACCAGTTCCACCGCCACGCCGTCCATCTTGGGCTCGCAGACATAGCCACTCTCGCCGGCGTCGCCCACCACGCGGATCAACCGCTCACGCCATTCGCGGAGCTCGCCCTCGTCCATCGCGTTTTCGAGGGAGAGCATGGGAGTGGCGCGCGAAACCACCTGGAAGCCTTCCGCGGGAGGCGCGCCGATCCGCTGCGTGGGCGAGTCCGCGGCGCGGAATTCGGGCCACTTCTCCTCGATCGCCTCGAGGCTGCGGAGCAGCGCGTCGTACTCGGCGTCGGATATCTCCGGGTCGTCGAGAACGTAGTAACGGTAGTTGTGGTGTTCGATGTCGTGGCGCAGCGCCTCGACGTCCTTGCGCGCGGGCTTGCGGGCGGGCACGTTGCTTGCTTTGTCGGTCACGGGGCGATTGTAGCAGAGGTCCCCGGAACTGTGTAGAATGCGTCCATGAGCCACAAGCCCGTATCCACCGAACCGGTCCGCGTGGGCGAACTGGAACGAATCGGTCCGGACGGCCGCGACGCGCTGGTGATCGGCGTCGAGGCGCCCGGGTTCGACGACCTTTCCGCGCAGGAGAAGAAGTTCGCCTACCTGATGTCCCGGGCGGCCATCCCCGGGAACGCGATCGCATACCAGCAGTCACACCGCGACGCGGACACGCTGGTGCGCGTGCTGGAAGCCGTCTTCCAGCACTCGGACGGACTCGAAGCGGGCGTGCGCGACGCGGTCCACGAATACCTGAAGCTGATCTGGATCCACCACGGACCCTACCACCACCACACGCACGGGAAGTTCGCCCCACCCACGCTCACGCCGGCGATACTCTCCGAGGCCGTGCGCCACGCCACCACCCGCGGGGCGGCGCTGCCGCTCCGCCAGGGAGAAACGCCCGAGGCACTCGTCGCGCGCCTGCACCCGACGATCTTCGACATGACGCACGAGCCCGTGCAGACCAACCAGTCCGCCGGCACCGATATCGTGGCGACGAGTGCGGTGAACTACTACGACCCCGGCATAACCATGGCCGACATCGAGGCGCAGCCGCCGGAGTTCCGCGAACGCGTCAATGTCCGTTTCGCCAGGCGCGATGGCAGGGTCGTCCCGGAGGTCTACCGGATCGGCGGACTCTACGGGCCCGCCCTCGAGACGGTGTCGCATTTCCTCCGCCTGGCGGTTCCCCATGCGGAAGACGACGAACAACGCGCCGCGCTGAAGTCGCTGCTCGCGTTCTATGAAACCGGAGACGAAAGGCACTTCCGCGAGCACATGATCCACTGGCTCGCCAGCGATGCGCGCGTGGACTACCTCAACGGCTTCATCGAGAGCTACCTCGACCCGCGCGGCGTGATCGGGTGCTTCGAAGCCAACGTGACCTTCCGCGCCGGCGGCGGGATCACCGGGCGGATCGCCGAGAACGCGCCGTATTTCGAGGCGCGCATGCCCTGGCCGGACAAGTACAAGCGCACGGAGATCTCGCGCCCCGTCGCCACCATCGTGAACGCGCTCGTCGAAACCGGAGACGCGGGGCCGGTCTCACCCGCGGCGTACAATCTTCCCAACTACAACGACATCCGCCGCGATCACGGCAGCAAGAATGTCATCCTGCACAACATCGAGAACACGCGGAGCGAGGGACTCGAGACAATGGTCGTGAACGAGTTCTTCCTCCCCGAGTACCGCGACGCGGTGCTCGCTCTCACGCACACGATCGTCCGCCCGCTCAAGGTCTATCTGCACGAGATCATCGGCCACGGCTCCGGCCGCCCGGATCCGTCGCTGGGCGCGATCGATCCCCGGTCGAAGCTCGGGCGCGCGTACTCGTCGCTCGAAGAGGCCCGCGCCGACCTGGTGGCGCTGTACCACATCGGCGATCCGCGCCTCGCGGAGATCGGCGCCTACGAGGCCGCGCAACGCGACGTCGTCGTGGAGACCGCCTTCGCGGGATTTCTGCAGGGGTGGCTATCGCGCCTCGACCGCATCGAGGGAACCGAGGTCCGCGAGGCCCACGACCGCGGCCACCACGCGATCCTCATGTGGCTGCTGCGCGGCGGGTACGACGGCCACAACTACGGGGTCGAGGTGATCGACGTGGACGGAAACTACTACGTGCGCGTGAACGACACCCGGCTCGCGCACCAGGGCGTCGGCGATCTGCTCTCGCGCCTCCAGGTGATCAAGTCCACCGGCGACGCGGATGCGGCGCACCGGATCTTCGACGAATTCGGAACCCACGTGGACCCGAAGTGGAAGGCGAACATCGCCGGGCGGCGCGAGCGACTGAAGCTCCCGCGCCTCAAGGTGTTCGTGTTTCCGCACCTGACACCGGTTCTGCGCGGGGGAGAGATCGTCGATGTGAATCTCGCCCACGACGAGGATCTCACCACCCAGCAGCTCCGCTTTCGACGCCTCGAGCATTCGCGCGCGCTGATCGACGACTAGTCGATGTCCGGTTGACGTGGTCCCTTTCCGGGGCTATATTCAGGTTCTCTCCACTCACGCTGCAACCCGAAGGTTCCGCAATGGTACGGCTTCTCTTTGTTCTCGCGTTCACCCTCTTTCTCGCGCCGCCACCGGCCCGTGCCGATTCATGGGACGATCAGTTCGGGCTGCGCGGCTTCCCGAATGCACCCACGGACGGCACCATCCAT
>CAZPUV010000316.1:0-2987 GCA_964589805.1 uncultured bacterium
CACCACGAACCTGTCGCCGCCGCACGTCACGCAGGCCGTGGTGGCGGCGGAGCGGTTTGTGCTCGGTGGCGGCTTCCCGATACCGTAGTCGTCCATCATCTACCTCCGGCTCTGAGGGGTTTCCGTCCGAGGCGGTCCCAGTGTTTTACGAGGGCTGTCTCGGTGAGCGTGGCGTTGTCGAAGTGGAGCGGCCAGCGTTTCCCGCGGGCGAGGATCTCGTCATGCGTGGCTCTGACGGAACGGAGTTCCTGAGCGACCTTCCCTCGGAGCTTGACGGCGCTCGGGGTGGTTGGCTCACCAAACATGTGGGTGAGCGCATCCCAGATTTCGTTTCTCTTGCGCGGCGCAGCCGCAATAGAAGTTTCTCGTTCCTTGTGGCTCTCGTTCATTGTTGCCGCACCCGTGCGGCTACCCCCCTCCGCACCCGTGCGGCTACCCCCCTGCACCGGTGCGGCTGTTTTGAGCGTGTAGAGACTCGATCGATAGGAGCCGTCATCACGCTGGCGCTTCTCAACATGCAGAGCTCCGACGGCCCGAAGCTCAACTATCGCTCGATCAACGCTATCCACGGAACACCGCATCCGATCCGCGAGCTTGCGGCGACTAGCGAACGACGATCCATTGGCATCCGCGTACCGTCCGAGAAGCGCGTAAAGACGCACAGCCCGGTCGCTTACTTCTGCGTCGATCACCCACTCCGGGACTATCGACCAGTGACCGACATCGCGTGTGACTCTCATTCCCGGAGTCCTGCTTCACGGAGCGCGGCCTCGATCTTCGGGAACCATTCCTGCGCGGCGGCCGATGATCCTTCGTCCCCGTACTTTCCGGGATTCTCGATGCGGTCGTAGCCTTCTGCCACAACCTCCGCGAGACGCACAAGAGTCCAGACCGGAGCGTTTAGAGCTTCGCCGTAAGGCGAGAACTCCACTGGGTCTGACATGGTGTATCCTCTCTGTAGTGGTCCTCGTTAGCCGCTAGCGTACCCGTCAGGTGCGCGCCCTTCAAGAGCCGCCGTCGCTTCCCCTTCGGCGGCTCTTGTCTTGCTCAGGGCACGATGCCGCCACAGGTCCCGCGAGATCCGCAACCACTGGCACCGCGACCGTAGCTGGTTGACGAGCGGACGGTATCCGGTGGCGCGGGCCTTCCACTTGTCGCGGGAGCGGGTGAGCCGCACCACCCGCCCCCGCAACTCCCGGTTCCGCTCGCGCACCGTTCGGAGCTCCGTCTGCTGCCGCTCGAGCCGGAGCGCCTGCGCCCTGGTCACAATCAGCAGGTGCCGGAGTAGCTGGTCGTCATTCATCCCGCGCGGCCCTGGCAGCGGCGAGCCGGGCTTCCGAGGCCTCCTGGATCTCCGCGGCGACGTCCTCGGGGATCGCGAGCTCCTGCCCGTCCAGCACCTTCGCGAACGCCGCGCGCACATCATCCGCGACCGGGTACGGCAGCGTGTTCGGATCGAACGCTTCCCGCAGGTGGACGGCGGCGCCGGCGCACTTCTGGAACAGCCAGTCCTTGTCCGCCTTCGCCTTCACCTCGGCGGGTTCTTTTCCGAACTCGAGCCTGGCGAGCGACCGGACGAACTGCTGGAACAGTTCGTAGGTGTCCTCGTCCCAGCTGGACACGAGCTCGGTGAGTTTCGCCCATGAGGTGGGCGGCTTCAACGGCGGCGGCCCTTCGGCGCGGGCCTGTGGCTTTGTGGTTTCGGACGGCTGTGGCTCCATGGGAACGGACGCGTTGTCTTCCACGTCCTGCGTGAACACGTCCGAGGCGGCGGCCCCGTTGAGCACGGCGGCGATCAGCGCCCGCTTGTCGGCCATCTTGAGCACGGTGTTGTACGTGTCGGCCAGGTCGGGGTTCGGCACCTTCCCGGTTTCCATCGACCGGAACGCGGCGCCCTGCTCGCTGTCGAGATCCCAGGTTGCGCCACAGCCGCCTTGCTTCTTCCAGCAGTACCAGTTGCCGGGCCTGCCATCACGCGGCTTCCCTTCCCGAACCTGTGGCTCCCCGCACTCGGGACAGACCCGCTCTCCCTTCCGCCACGCGTACCGGGACTCACGGGTGGTGCAGAGCCCTTCCCCGGTGGAGATCTCCAGGCCGGTCGGGATGTGCCGCAACGTGCAGACGACGGACACGGTTAGGTGCCCGTCGTCATGCCAGATCTTCTCGGACTGGTAGTGCGGCGCGAGGCGGAGCGCGACGTTGATTGACTCGGCGCCGGCCTTGAACAGCGACGGCTTCCCCACCCCAGGAATGATCCCGTAGTGGACGCCTTCTCGCATGACGGCCTGCATGATCTGCACGATCTTCTCGTGCTGCGCGACGACTTCGGCGACGGTGATCTCGCCGCGCGCGACGATCGCGGTCGCTTCGCGGACGGCGGGCAGGTTGTCCACGATCTCGGCTTCCTCGATGATCTCGGCTTCGCTCATTCGTCCCAGTTCTCCCTGTCGAACATCATGTCTTCGCGCATCCGTTCCGCACGCGCCTCGGCGGCGGCTTCGGCCTGCGCTTCCAGTTCGTCCGGGTCGATCGGTTCGCCGTCCTCGTCCACCAGTTCCTCGGCGTACCGCGTGTTCCCCGGCGCGAGCTTCCAGCTGTCGTACAGGTTGCGCCACCGTTCGCTCATCGCTTCCCCTTCCCTTTGAGTGTTTCGCGCAGCATGTCGCCGAGCTCGTTCCCCGGCTGCCGTTCCGCAAGGAACTCTCGGAGCGCCGACCGGAGCAGCGGCTTGGGGTTCGGGTCGGTGGCCGCGAGCGCGACGGTCATGGACAGCGACCCGACCCAGTAGTCGGCGTCTCTCATGCCGCGCCCCCCATCTGCTCGAGCCGCCGGACGGCGGCGAGGTCGACGCCTTCCCCGGTGGGCCCGTCGATCTTGCAGTAGAACCCTTCGGGGAGCCGGTCGTTGATCACGTCCTCGGCGTCCTGGAGGCCGGCGCTCAGCTGGTCGGCGTCGAGGGCCACGCCGTCCGTCGCTTCGATCCTGAG
>CAZPUV010000317.1:0-2976 GCA_964589805.1 uncultured bacterium
CGCGAGAACGTGCTTCACGGTCTCGAAGCTGTCCGGCTTGTTGGTGCCGATGATCCCGCTGGGTCCGCGCTTGATCCAGCCGGCGACATACAGCCCGGGTACGACATCTCCGTCGCGGACGACCCGCCCTTCTGCGTTCGCAAACACCCCACCCTTCTCGTCGAACGGCACGCCTTCGATCGGCACGCCGCGATAACCAACGCTGCGAAACAACACACCGCACGGAACCGTTTCGAGCACCCCGGTTCCCTTCGCCTTCTGCGCCCCCGGTTCCCCGGTCAGTTCGTTCTGCTCCACCAGCGCACCCTCGAGACGCGTCGCGCCCAGCAGTTGCTTCGGTCCCCGGTAGAACTGTATGAGGAGACGCCGGGTCCTGCCCGCCGGCGCGCGCGCGGCGATCTCCTTCATCATCTGGTAATTCTTGATGGAGTCGCGCCACTTGAGCACATCGAGTTCTGCGCGGCTCGCGTCGTTCAACACCAGCTCGGCGGGGTCGATCACGAGGTCGCAGTCCTCGAGTTCCGCGAGTTCCTTCAGTTCCGGCGGTGTGAATGCCGCCTGTACCGGCCCACGGCGCCCCACCATGCGCACTTCGCGCACTTTCGATTCCGCGAGAACTTCGAGCGCGTGAGCCGCGATGTCGGTGTGCTTCAACTCGTCCACGGTCTTGCACAGGATGCGCGCGACGTCCACCGCCACGTTGCCCTGGCCGATGACGACCGCGCAGTCGTGCGCAAGATCGAATTCGCGATCTCTGTATCCCGGGTGTCCGTTGTACCAGGCGACGAACTCGGTCGCCGTGTAGCTCCCCGGCAGGTCCTCACCCGGAACGCCGAGGCGGCGGTCGGTCTGCGCGCCGGAAGCAAAGATCACGGCATCGTAGAATCGACGGAGTTCACCGAGCGTAATGTCGCGGCCGACTTCGACGTTTCCGAAGAGTGCGAAGTTTGGATGTGCCGCGGTCTTCTCGTACCGGGCGATGATGTTCTTGATCTTTTCATGGTCGGGCGCGACCCCGTAACGAACCAGACCAAAGGGGGCGGGAAGCGCCTCGAACATGTCGACAAGCGTCGGCGCCTTGCCGGCAAGCAACGCTTCCGCCGCGTAGAAACCACTCGGTCCGCTGCCGACCACTGCAATGCGAAGCGGACGATCCGCGCGCGCCATTGTGACTCCTTTCCACGAAGATCGCCGAACTTCGATTCGCGGCCGGAAACCGGTTTCGGCGGGACTGACCCGGGGGCTACAGGCCCTCGACGACGATCATGTTCGTACGCGCGGTCTCGTGCCGGAGGCGGCGCGCCTCTCGATACTCGGGAGACTCGAGCCACGCGCGGGCCCGGGCGATGCTCTCGAACTCCAGAATTACCACACGCGCGGGCTTCCAGTCACCCTCGAGTATCTCGGTCCTGCCTCCGCGCGCCACATAGCGGCCGCCGTAATGCGACACGGTGTTCGTGGCCATCTCCTTGTACCGCGCGTATCCGTCCGGTTTCGTGATTTCGATATCCACAATCACATAGGCCGGCATCTTCTCCTCCTTTCACGGCGCCACCGGAAGGCTGCGGAGATACGCGGCCACCGCCTGCCCTTCCCGCTCGCGCAGGTTCATGCAGTCCGTGATCTGGTCGGACACTTTGGCCAGATTGGCCATGGTGCCATCCACCTGGTGGTCCGGTTCCGCGAAGAACTTCCTCGCAGCCTCCAACCGCTGTTCCGAGCATCCGCTCACGAAGTACGGAAAATACGCCGCAAACTCGGGAGGCACCCGCGAGGCCAGCGCGTCGTAGTTCCTCGTCATCCACGCGTACACCCGCTCGCGACCGCCCTCGGTGGCGTACAACCCACCCATGAGCTGCCACATGTCCGTCGGGCGTACCCTGTCCGTGAGCACGTACGCCAGGGTCTCGCCCTGCAGCGCCGGGTCCTGAAAGCGACCCAGGGCGGAAAGGTAGCGGCTCTTCTCCACCGGGACCTTCGCTGTCTCGTACTTCGACCGGAACCGCTCGTACATCGTGCGATCTCCATCGACCGCGGCGACCGCCAGCACGGCCCCGGCAATCGACGCATCGATCGAGGCCGGGTCCTCCACGTACCGGTCAGCCAGTGTGCGACAGTACGAGCGAACCGCCGGGTCTCGTCCGTCATCCCCCAGCATGCGAATCAGGCCCGGCCGGATGGCGGAGACGATCTCGGAGTCTTCCGCCCGCGGTTCAACGCCGAAGCGTTCACGCGCCGGACCCAGCGCGCGCCGAACGTAGGCGGCGTACGCGTCCGCTAGATCGTCGGTAACGAAAGCAGCCCGCAGCCCGTTCAGGTCTTCGATGACGGCCGATACGATATCGGCTTCGGGCGTGTTCGCGAACGACGCCGCGAGCGACAGGTACTCGTCGCCACCGATCTCCCCCGCGGCGAGCAGCGCGCGGGCGTTTCCGAGGAATCGGGCCCGCTCGCGCCTCGTCATGGTTGTCGTCGGATCCGCGGCCATCTTCAGCATCATGTCCACCGGAACGACCCAGCGGTAGTAGCTCACGCCGCCATCGTCCGGCATCACCCACTCCACCTTGCCCGGGATCTCCACGCGTTTCGACTCCCGGTCGAGCAGGACGACGCGCGCCTGCACGTTCTTTCCGTCCGAGATCTTCAGCCGGACCGGGACTGTCCACAGCGCCGGCGCAGCCGCCACCCCGTGGTTGGCAAAGCGCTGCTGCGAGACGGTCAGCACGCCGCCGTCGCCAACTTCGACACGCACGAGCGGGAACCCCGGCTGATCGAGGAAGCTCGACAGAAGAGGCCCGAGTTCGCGATCCGCCGCCCTCGAGAGCGCGCCGAAAAGATCCCCGGCCACCGCGTTTCCCCATGCGTGATCGCGAATGTACTGCCTCACGCCTCGCTGGAACGCGTCCTCGCCGATGAACCTCTCCGTCATCTGCAGCACCGTGCGTCCCTTTTCGTAGGCGAGTCCTGCATCCTCCA
>CAZPUV010000318.1:0-2959 GCA_964589805.1 uncultured bacterium
GTGCCCACGGCGTCATCGGGAGTCACCTTACCGTGGGACTCCCCGGGCGTCTGGGGTCGGCGATCGGACTTGCGCGCAACCCGGACGAGTGGACGAGCGAGCTCGACGCGCGCGAGGCCGAGTTGTCCGCGTTGACGGGCCGGGTGAAGCCGCGCGTCGAGAGCGAGGACTGGGAACGAGCGGGTGCGGATCAGTTGCAGTCTTTTCTTCGTGAGCGTGGCGTGCCGCTGGTTCATCTCGTCGAGGACGAGACCGGCGAAGGAGTGACCGCCTGGCTCGTCGGTATCGGTGTCGACGAACCGGTCACAGCGCTGCGTGTGCCGCTGTCGCCGGCGTGGCATCGCGCCCGTTGCGTTCTGGTCGAGGAACTGCACGCCCGGCACGACCGACCGGGAGACGACGCGCGCGTTCGAGCCGCGGCCCGCGCGGTGGCGAGCGAGCTGTGGGATCCGCTGGAAGCGGTTGTCGGCCCCGGGGGTGAAGTGTGGCTGCGTCTGCCCCCTTTGCTCGCCGACGTGCCGTTCTCCGCCCTGGTCGATCGCAACGGGCGCTATCTCGTGGAACGCTACGCGTTCGCGCATTGCGGTCCGGTGCGCGCACTGATGCGCCGCGATCCGCGCCCGTGGAAACCGGATGGGGTTCACTACGTCGCCATTGCCAACCCGTGCGCGTTCACGATCGACCGGGAGAGCACGTCGGCACGTCCGGACATCGACGCCGGGGGTCGTTACCGTTCATCGGACGCGTGCGCGATCGAGGGTCAACCGCTCGATGGTGCGCGCCGCGAAGCCGACGCGATTGGAGCGCTCATAGGCAGGACGCGCGCTTCATCTTTCGAGATCTACGACTGGGGAGACGCCCAGGAGGCATCCGTCGACACGGTGGTGGTTGGCGCCGACATCGTGCACGTCGCCACGCACGGATACATCGTCGCCGCCGACTGCCTGCCGTTGGTTCCCCGCGATCCACTGTGTCTCGCCGGCGTAGTGCTTGCCGGTGCGATGCGCATGGTTCCCGAAGGATCGCGCGGTTCGAACGAGGGTCTGCTCTCGGCGGCGGAGGCGGCGCTGCTCGATCTGTCCGCGGCCCATCTCGTCTTCTGGAGCGGCTGCGCCACCGCGACCGGGGCCCCGCTGCCCGGAGAGTCGCTGGGCGGGCTCTCGGCGGCCGGCTGGCTGGCGGGCGCGCGCGCGACGGTGGCGACTCTCTGGCGCGTGTCCGACGAAACCATGCCCGGGCAGGTCGAAGCATTCTACCGCGCTCTGCTGGACGGAAGCAGCGCCGCGCGCGCCGCCCAGGCGGCTCTGAGGACCGGAATGGACAGCGCGCGCGCGCGCTACGGACACGCGCATCCCGCGCGGTGGGCCGCGATGGTGGTGGAAGGTCTGTGACGACGCCTCCGACGTCACTGGACGGGGCCGATTTTGCCGCGCGCTTGAGTCGCGGTGACGCCTCGGTCGTCGACTGGCTCGCGGCGCGCTGCGAACGCGTGGCGAGCCGGCAGTTCAGTCCGTGGGCGTGGCGGTGGATTCGCGACGACTTCGTGGGTGACCTCACCGCGCAGTTGGCGACCGTCTCGCGCGGAAGCGGTCTCGAGATCCGCGGCGCGGCCGAGCCCTACGTCGACACCGCGATCCGCAACCTGTGCCGGCGCTACTTTCTCGACCTCGCGCGTGTCAGGCGCCAGGTGCCGATGGAGCACGTCGTCGACCGACCGGTGGAGACAAGGGATTCGCTCGCGCGTGTGGCCGCGGTGATCGATTTGAAGCGCGTGCTGGGCCGCCTGTCACCGGAATGCCGGAAGCTGATCCAGCAGAAGTACGTCATGCATCTCAGCCTCGACGAGATCGGCCGCGACGGGGGGATTCCGGAGAAGACGGCGCGCAGCCGCCTGCATACGTGCCGGGAACGATTGCGGACGCTGTGGAAAGATGCATCAACGGATCGCGGCGCGGGCGCTCTTTCTTGACGGGGTTCCATGCATTCTAAGCAGTATGAATTTTACAGGCTCCTGGTCGCGGACGAGATCGGACTGCTCGACGACGACGACAAAAGCCGGCTGGAGGCTGCGCTCGTCGCACGCCCCGGCGTCGATCGGGCGTCGTTTGCCGAAGAGCTGAGGCAATCCCTGGCGGACGAAGCTCCGGACGACGACATGCTGACGCGGATTGCGGAAGCCGAGCGCGACCTTGTCGCGCCCGTCGCGTCCGGGGAGGCGCGACCCGCAGTCGCGTGGCGCCGCCGTCGCATGTGGCGGGTCGGGGTGGTGGCGGCGGCCAGCGTGGCAGTCGTCTGGTTCGCCGGACGTTTGGTGCGCGGTCCGGGCGACGCGCCGGCACCCGCGCTCACGGTTCGGCTTGACGTGATGCGAGACGGTGGGGTTCCCATGCTGGACCTCGATGCGTCCGCCGCCGATCGTGTCCTGCTGATGCCCGGGCTCCGGCCGCGGGCTCCCGTGATACGGTGGGAACTCCGCGACGGAGCGTCCGCACTCGTCGCCGGGGGCACCCTGCCGGGCGGCGATCCGGGTGACCCCTTGCCGCCCATCGACATACGCAAACAGATCCTGCGCCCCGCGAACTCCTACTGGCTCGTTCTCCTCGGCCCCGGGGGAGAGGTCGTCCGCCAGTGGCGCTTCGACATCGAATAGTCTCTCCCGCGGATTTTTCCCCCCAACATTTGTACTGGCGCGCGCTCTTGGGCAGATGAGACCGGATCGCGGATCTCGAATATGCGACCGGCACACTGGATAGAAACTCGTTCTCAAAAGGAGCAGGACCATGACTACTGTTCGCTGTGTTGTGTGCGTTCTCGTCGCGCTCGCCTGGGCGACCCGGGCCGGCGCGTCCGTTACCAACGGTGATTTCAGCGCCGGGAACACCGGATTCACGTCGACGGCGAGCTACGTCGCGTCAGGTCCGCTCTCGTACAATCAGTACGCTGTGCGCACGACGGCGTC
>CAZPUV010000319.1:0-1566 GCA_964589805.1 uncultured bacterium
GGGCGCGAGATATCCGTGCTGGGTTACCGTAACGTGTGGTACCGCTTTCACCCGGCGGAGGCCGATCTCTACGTGCCCGTGTCGATGGGCATGCTCGCGCTGCAGCAGAGCGCGTTCATGAATTCCTTCATCTCACAGCGGGACGCATCCTTCCCGAGTCCCGAACACGACGGTCCGTTTTCGGAACTCGCCCAGAAGATCCAGGTGGACCAGTACCGGATGATCAAGACCTGTCTGGGAAGGGAGTTCTTCTACGAGCACCCAAGCGCCCTCATCCGTGCCACCCGCGGGCTGGTCTTCGTGAAACGGATGAGTCCGGCAGAACTGTACGCCCACGCGCGGGAGCTGAAACGGACCACCGAGAACGTGTGATGGCCGCAAGAGCTCGATGGTGCCGGCACTTCGTGAGAGGATATCGCCATGAAGGCAGGTCCGCGCGCGATGTTCCGGGAATACGCATCAGGGCTCCGTTTTCCGAAGTTGTTCGCGATAACGGCGACGTTGTTCCTGGTGGACCTCGTGGTGCCCGATGTCATTCCTTTCGCGGACGAGATCCTGCTCGCACTCATAACGGCCCTGCTGGGCTCGCTCAAGAAGCGGGGAGTTCGGGAGAAACAACGCCGTCGTCCGGAAACGTGATCCGCCCCGCGGCCTTGACAACTCGCGAACGGAACGTGTCCCCGGGTGCCCGGCGACAATGCCGGGTTGCAGAACCAACTACCGTCCTGACATTTCCGTTGACCGCCCGACGAGGGTTGCCTTACGCTTTCTCTCCAGCCGGCAGAAAAAGGTCGCAACTCACCTTTTCTCCCCGTACAACCTCGGTCTTTTGAGACACGGATGACCGGCCCGGTCAGTTGATGTCGCTGCTTTCGTGCGGGTCCGAACCCGCCGCGTGAAAGGAGTGGTGTATCCCGTCTCGCATTCCTATTGGTTCAGGTCTCTTTGCTAAATCCCAGGTGTGAATTGCATCTGTCACTCAATAGAAACAGGTGTTCGACATGAATCGGAAGATGATTTCGCGTTCATTCGGAATCTTGGCCGTATCTCTGTTCGTGTTGCTGCTCGCGGGCGGCCCGGTGGCGACGGCCTTCGCGGAAACGGTGACGATTCGCAGCGGACAGGCTGCAATCGGGTCGCCGGATCCCACCTTCACGTATCTCGCGGGCCCTCCCGTCGCTCCGCTGTCCGGATCTCCGTTCACCGCGGCGGATTTCGCGGCGGCGCTGGCGGGACCGCCGGCAATCGTCGTGCCGCCGTACGGACCCTGGATCCCGGGGCTCGCGTGTGACCCCCTCGTAAAGTGGATCTCGACCACGCCGACCTGGGGACCCCAGTCCACGCTCTTCGCGGGCGTGTTCGACGTCAGAACCTGCTGCATCTACAAGGCGACGCTGACGTTCTGCTGGGCAGCGGATGACTTCCTCGGGGACCTCGCCTACGGCGGCCCGAATCATGCGGGCGTGTACGTCAACGGGGTGCCGTTGCTGCCGATGATCACGGGAGGGTCGTATGCCACGGAATCGACGGCGACCGTCGACGTGACTGCGTTCATCCACTGCGGCG
>CAZPUV010000319.1:1576-2906 GCA_964589805.1 uncultured bacterium
GGGACGGCGCCGCGGTCGTGAGTGGTGCGATGTTCAGCGCCACGCTGGAGATCATCGAGTGCTCGGTCAGCACCGAGGAATCGACGTGGTCGCGCATCAAGGCGTTGTACCGGTAGTCGATCGGGGATCGTTGTAGAGTTGCGAAGAGGCCGTCCCCCCGGGGACGGCCTCTTTTGTCTTCGAGCGCGTTTTCCGGACGGTTGCTACGTCGTCGGCCGGGCGACCGGCGCCGGGTGCTCGGGGTTGCGCGCTTCCGGCCACGGGGGCAGATAGCGCAGGAGGACGGCCAGGATGAGCAGCGGCAGCACGAGAAGTGCAATGGCCGAGAGCAGGCCCTCGATACCCATGATCGACATCTTGTAGGTCGTGAGACCGCGCAGGCTCTTCGAGAACAACTGGCCGCCGATCACCACGTTCCAGCGCGTGGAGAAGATGCCCACCTGTACCAGGATCGCCGACAGGAAGTAGAGTGTGCGGCGCAGTTCGGCGGGGAAGCGGAACAGCTTGACCACCACGATGGCCACCAGCGGCACGATCATGCCCATCAGGAGCTGGATCACGACCAGGCTGACGAACAGCCTCCCTTCCACGAGCTGGCTCAATATCTCGATGGACTCCTCCGACTCGTAGATGCGGTGGACGAAGTCGAGGATTTCGAGCGAAAAGTCGACGATCATCGCGTAGAAGAGAAAACTCGCGAGTCGGTCGAGGCAGTTCATGTCGACCTGTGCACCGCGCATCGGTGTCACGATCATGTAGACGAGCAGCACCAGCGCGATGCCGGACACGATCGCCGAGAAGAGAAAGACGATGGGCATCAGCACGCTCGACCACCAGGGGTTCGCCTTGATCGAGCCGAAGATGAAGCCCACGTAGCCGTGGAGCAGAAACGCCGACGGAATCCCGATGATCGTGATGGCCCGTACGGCCCGGCGGTCGAAGCGGATGGCCTTCTCCGACACGTCGAACGAAAACAGGGAGAACACGCGGTGCACGAACTTCCGGAATCCTTTCTCGGAGCGGGCCCACAGCACGAGATCCCTCCGGTAATCGAACCAGATCTCGAGGAGCAGGACCGCCATCAGGTACCACGCATACACGAACCCGAACATCGCCATTGCGGAGCTTGTGTTGGGCGTCATGAAGATCTCGTACGACTTCTCGGGCCGGCCCAGGTGGGCCAGGAGCGGAAGCGGGGCCACCAGCAGGAACGCGAGTGCCGTGAGCATCGCAAGGCGGTAGACCGGCTGGAGTTCCTTCACCTTGAACACCTTCACCAGCGAGGCGAGGATGAAGGCGCCCGCGACCAGCCCGGTCACGTAGGGATACA
>CAZPUV010000320.1:0-2897 GCA_964589805.1 uncultured bacterium
GCGGTCGCTCCGGCCGGCGCCGTACTCGTGGTGTCGCCGTCGGTGCGCTGGTACGACGGCCGCGGCGAGGCTCTGGAACTGCTCCGTGAGATACCGGATCCGCTCACCTCGGTCTCGTGGGATGCGTGGGTGTCGGTCGGGCTGGAGACCGCGGGTGACCTGGGTGTCCGGGACGAGGACGAAGTGGAGATCCGCGCGGGGGGATGGTCCGCGCTCCTGCCGGTGCGCCGGCAGCCCGGGCTCGCCCGCGACGTGTACTCCGTGCAGCGCGGCGTGGCGGACGTTCCGACGGGCTGGTCGCGCGCGAGCGGAGAGAGCGGGGCACTCGTCGCCGACGTCACCGTCCGGCCGACGGGGAGGCGCGTACGCACCACGATCCTCTCGGGTTCGCTCACCGAGGACGGGCGGGGCCGGAACACTTCAGCCCCCACGCCAAGCTGATGGCCGCCCACGGGGGCGCGCACGCCGGGGAAGTCGCCGGACACCCGGACCCGAAGGACATCAGTTTCTACCCGGCGCCGGTCTATCCGAAGTACCGCTGGGCGATGGCCATCGACATGGACAAGTGCACAGGATGCTCCGCGTGCATCGCGGCGTGCCACGTCGAGAACAACGTGCCCATGGTCGGGCGGGAGGAACACCTCAAGGGCCGCGAGATGTCGTGGATCCGGCTCGAACAGTACTACGCCGAAGACGGCAGCAAGGCGGACTTCGTGCCGACCATGTGTCAGCACTGCGACTACGCCACGTGCGAGCCCGTGTGTCCGGTGTACGCGACGTACCACAACGACGAGGGGCTCAACGCACAGGTGTACAACCGCTGCGTCGGAACGCGGTACTGCGCGAACAACTGTCCGTTCAAGCAACGCCGCTTCAACTGGTTCGCGCACAACAAGCGGCCGCATCCGCTGAATCTGATGGTGAACCCGGACGTTTCCCTGCGCGGCAAGGGCATCATGGAGAAGTGCACCTTCTGCGTGCAGCGGATCCGCAAGGCGCGCGACGTGGCCAAGGACGAGAAGCGCGACATCAACGAAGGCGAAGTGATCACCGCGTGCGCGCAGTCGTGCCCGGGGAACGCGATCGTCTTCGGCAACCTGCTCGACGAGAAGTCCCAGGTCTACAAGTGGTCGCACGACTCGCGCTCGACGCGGCTCCTCGAGGAGACGGGAACGAGTCCGGCTGTCTTCTATCTGAAGAAGGGAAACGGTCATGACGCATAAGGCGGGGTCGGTTCCGCCGGCGTCCCTGCACCCGGCCTCGGCGGCGCGTCTGCAGATCGAGCGGGACGTCATCTCCGCGATGCAGAAGCCCGGGATCTCCTACTGGATGTTCGTGGGCTTCTTCGCCGCCGTGTTCGGCGTGTGTCTCCTCGGCGCCTGGGGCTGGCAGATCTACAAGGGCATGGGGGTGGCGGGCATCACGCACCCGGTCGGGTGGGGCGTGTACATCGTCAATTTCGTGTTCTGGGTCGGGATCGCGCACTCCGGCACGCTGATCTCGGCGGTCCTGTTCCTGTTCCGGTCGAAGTTCCGCGCCAGCTTCAACCGCGCTGCGGAGGCCATGACGGTCATCGCCGTCCTGTGCGCCGGCATGTACCCGCTGATCCACCTCGGGCGCGTGTGGTACTTCTTCTGGCTCCTGCCGTATCCCAATCAGCGCCTCCTGTGGACGAACTTCAAGTCGCCGCTCGAGTGGGACGTCTTCGCGGTGTCGACGTACCTGACCATCAGCGTCGTGTTCTTCTACGTGGGGCTGATCCCGGACCTGGCGATCGTCAAGCGTTACACGCGCGGCGTGCGGCGCCACATCTACAGCGCCTTCTCGCTCGGCTGGATCGGCACCAAGACCCAGTGGCGGAACTACAACATGCTCTACGCGCTGCTGGCCGGATTCGCGACGCCGCTGGTGCTCTCCGTGCACTCGGTGGTTTCGTGGGACTTCGCCATGGGCATCGTGCCCGGCTGGCATACCACGATCTTCGCGCCGTACTTCGTGGCGGGCGCCATCTTCTCGGGCTGCGCGATGGTGCTGACCCTGTGCATCCCCATGCGGAAGCTCCAGAAGCTCGAACGCGTCATGCCCATCGATCACTTCGAGAAGCTGGCCAAGACGATGCTGTTCACATCGATGATCGTGGGCTACGCGTACATCGTCGAGTTCCTGCTCGCCTACTACAGCGGGAACGTCTATGAGTTCGGCATATTCGCCGATCGCGCCACGGGCCACTACAAGTACCAGTACTGGGGCATGGTCTTCTGCAACATGATTGCGCCGCTGCCCCTGTTCATCAAGAAGCTGCGCCGCAATCTGGTCTACCTGTTCATCACGTCGATCCTCGTGAACATCGGCATGTGGCTCGAGCGGTTCGTAATCATCGTTACATCGCTCGCGAAGGAGTTCGATCCCTACTCGTGGGGAACGTACCACCCGTCGATCATCGAGATCGGCATCACCATCGGCACGTTCGGGTTCTTCTTCATGATGTTCCTCCTGTTCGCGAAGTTCCTGCCCGTGGTGGCGATCACCGAGAAGAAGGAGGAAGTACAGTGACGGAGCGATTCGTCTTCGAGAGCGAACACGACTTCCTGCACAAGCTGGAAGAACTCGTGAAGAGCGGTGTCAGCCCGAAGGACATCGAGACGCGCGCGCCGCATCCCGTCCACCACGCCGAGGAGATCCTCGACATGCGTCCGAGCATCGTGCGGACGTTCGCGCTGGTGGGAGGACTCACCGGGGCGGCGACGGGCTACCTGTTCACGTCGTTGACGGCACTGGACTGGGTGCTGCCGGTGGGGAACAAGCCCATCGTGGGCATCCCCCCCTACACGATCATCGCCTTCGAGCTGATGGTGCTGTTCGGAGGGCTCTCGGCGTTCCTGGGGTTCCTGGTGGGA
>CAZPUV010000321.1:0-2783 GCA_964589805.1 uncultured bacterium
GGCGGCCTGGATTGCGCGTGGTACACGCGCCCCGCGGAGTACCGGGGGCTGGGAGTGCCGGCGGTGCTGATGTCCGGACACCACGCCGAGATCGAGAAGTGGAGACGACAATCGTCGCGCGAACGCACGCGGCGCTTTCGTCCGGACCTCATCGACGACGAAGGGTCGTCCTGAAGCAGTGAAGGAGGAACTGTCATGAACATCATCGACCGCATCGAGCAGCGAAACCTGACCAAGAAGGTGCGGGACTTCCGCGTGGGGGACACTGTGAAGGTCATGGTTCGCGTGGTCGAAGGCAGCAAGGAGCGCGAACAGGCGTTCCAGGGCGTGGTGATCAAGCAGAACGGCCGTGGCATCACGGAGACGTTCACCGTTCGCAAGGTGAGTTCCGGAATCGGCGTGGAGCGCGTGTTCCCGATTCACTCGCCCAACGTCACGAAGATCGAGGTGCTGCGCCGTGGACACGTGCGCCGCGCGAAGCTCTACTACCTGAGGGATCGCGTTGGAAAAGCGGCTCGAATCAAGGAAAAGCGGGACGACGTCAAGTCGGACTAGGCCGCGCGGTCGCGGCCGCGGCGACCAGACCGGAGCGGACGCCGCGCTGCGGGAGCGTTTCAACACCCTCCGGGAGCACGACCGCGAACTCTGCGCCCGCGGCTTCCGCGTGATCGCGGGCGTCGACGAGGCGGGGCGCGGCGCGCTGGCCGGTCCCGTGGTCGCCGCCGCCGTGATGCTCCGGCCCGACTGCGATCTCGTCCGCGTCTACGATTCCAAGGCGGTCGCCGAAGAGGACCGCGAATCCATCTTCCTCGAAATCATCGCCGCGTCGATCTCGGTCGGGATCGGTGTCGCCCACCCGGCCGCCATCGACCGCGACAACATCCTGCGCGCGACACTCGGCACCATGCACCGCGCGGTTCTCGCCCTGCGCCCCCGGCCCGATCTCGTGCTCATCGACGGGCGCGAGACCATCCAGTGGCCGGGGACGGTCGTCCCCCTGGTCCGGGGCGACGCGCAGAGCCTGTGCGTGGCGGCGGCCTCGATCGTGGCCAAGGTGACCCGGGACCGGGTGATGCGGCGCCTGCACCGGAAATACCCCGGCTATAACTTCGACCGGAACAAGGGTTACGGGACCCCCGACCACCTCGAGGCGATCACGGCGCAGGGCGCGGCGGAGGTGCACCGGCGGACGTTCCTGGGGAAAATCGTTGAAAACAACCTCACGATGTTCTAAATAGATAAGGGGTTGCGAGGGAGGTGGGGCGGTGAATACCCGGCAGTTCGGGAGTCTGGGCGAGCGCATCGCGGCGCTGTTTCTGAACCTCAAGGGATTCGAGGTGATCGACGCGAACGTGCGCTTCGCCCGGCGCGAGGTGGACATCCTCGCGCGCGACGGGGCCTACCTGGTCGCCGTCGAGGTGAAGTTGCGGTGGGGACGGGGATTCGGCGTGGCGGCCGAGGCCATCGACGCGCGCAAACTGGCGCGGATTCAGACGGCGCTTTCGGGCTTCGCGCGCGAATCGAAGCTGGCGCCGCGCGTCGACGTCGTGACGATCGACGTGGACGATGCCGGTGACCGCATGATCGTGGAACATTTCGTCGGGGTGACCTGACGGAGAACGCCCCGTCGGGAAGGCCGGTACGTCCGGCCCGCACATGGATCAACAGACGCTCGAGGTGGTTTCGTGAAAAGGTTGGCCTGGATTCTGGCGCTCGCGGTGGCCGCGACGGGCTGCTCGTCGGTGAAGAAGGTCGTCGTCAAGGACATCCCGCTCGAAGTGCAGAAGAGCATCCTCGACGAGTACAAGGAACGTATCGTGTGGACGCGCGTCGTCATACAGGATATGGGCGAGGGCGGCTCGATCCCGCGGGATCAGAAGGTGAAGATCGTCGACGTCGGAATGTACATGCAGGGGTCGGTGACGATCCAGACCCTGAAGAAGAAGAACCGCGTGCGGCAGGGGCTCGAGCTGGAGCGGCCGCTGACGAAGGAAAAGATCGACGCGGCGCTCGCCGAGTTGTTCTGGTTCGACGATCCGGTGCTCCGCCACGTGGCGTACATCCGCAAGTACGGGAAGAAGACCGCGCGTGCCATCATGGAGCACGAGGTGTTCGTCGGCATGCCCGCGGAGGCCGCCATGGAATCGTGGGGCACGCCCGCGAAGCGCAACACGAGCGACATCGGCGGCAGCGTCAACGAGCAGTGGGTGTATCCGACCGGGCAGGCGAACAAGAGCCGCTACATCTACATCATCGCCGGCAAGGTGTCGCGCTGGGACGAGTAGCCATTCAGCGGGAAGAGTTGAACAAAGGGACGCCCGGGGGGCGTCCCTTTTTCTTGCGCCCCGCGCGACCGCCTACCAGGCGGTCGGGATGACGCGCAGGATCTCGTCGGAGTTGGTGGTGCCGTCCAGGAGCTTGCGCACGGCGTTCGACATGAGCGGCTCGGTGCCGTCCTGCCGGGCCGCGCGCACGATGTCCGTCTCGTCCGCGCCGTCGCGGATCATGACCCGGATCCGGTCGCTCACCTCGATGACCTCGAAGGCGGCCGTGCGCCCGAAGTAACCCGTCCTCCGGCACATGTCACAGCCGGCGCCGCGCCGCACGCGCGAGCGGTCGACGTCCGGGTCGAGGCCGAGCAGGACCAGGGTTTCGTCGGCGAGGCCCGAGGCCTCCGCGCACGCCGGGCACACCACGCGCAGCAGGCGTTGCGCCACGAGTCCGATCACGGTGGAGGCCACGAGGAAGCGCTCGATCCCGAGGTCGACCAGGCGCGTCACCGC
>CAZPUV010000322.1:0-2770 GCA_964589805.1 uncultured bacterium
TGCAGGAGCGCCTTGGACGGAATGCACCCGCGGTACAGACACACGCCGCCGGGGTGCTCTTCCGTATCGACGAGTGCCACGCGAAGTCCCAGGTCCGCGGCGAGGAACGCGGCCGCGTACCCGCCGGGACCGCCACCGAGGACCACCATCTGGAAATCGTCGCGCGACGCCATCCGGCTCTAGCCTTCGAGGGAAATGAGAATCGGATTCTCCAGCGCCTCGCACACCCAGCGCAGGAAACGCGCCGCGGCGGCGCCGTCGATAAGCCGGTGGTCGTAGGAGAGCGACAGCGGGAGCATCAACCGGGGTTCGAATCCACCGTCCGAATGGACGGGCTTCATCGAGGCGCGGGAAACGCCGAGGATCGCCACCTCCGGCCAGTTGACGATGGGCGTGAAAGCCACGCCTCCGATGCCACCCAGGTTGGAGATGGTGAAGTTCCCGCCCTCCATTTCGTCGGGCATGATCCGCTTGCTGCGCGCCTTGTCGGCGAGTTGCGTCACCTCCACCGACAACGCAGTCATGTTCTTGTGGTCGGCGTCCCGGACCACGGGAACCAGAAGACCGCGCTCGGTGTCCACCGCGATGCCGATGTTCACGTACTTCTTGTGGACGATCTCGCCGCGTGCGGAATCGACGCTCGCGTTGAAGTCCGGAAAACGGCGGAGTGCCGAAGCGCACACCCTGACCAGGATCGACGTCATGGTGAGCTTCCCGCCCGCTTCCTCGACGCGCGCGGAGAATCTCTTGCGCGCCGCTTCGAGCGTCGTGATGTCCGCTTCCTCGTGATGGGTCACGTGCGGGACCGTGCTCCACGCCCCCGCCAGGCTCTGCGCGGTGATGCTCCTGACTTTGGACATCGGCGTGCGCTCGAACTCGCCGAAACGTGCGAAGTCGGGGAGCGGCCGCGCCGGTCCCGGTGCGGCCGCCTGCGCTCCGCCGCGCGCCGCCGCCGTGATGATCGACTTCGCGTAGGCGTGAACGTCGTCCGACGAGATGCGCCCGCCCGGACCCGCACCCTTGACCCGGCGGATATCGACGCCGAGTTCCCGCGCGAGCCTGCGCACCGTCGGGGAGGCGGGAACGGGCGCTCCCTGCTCCTCTGCCACCGCGACAACCACATCCCGGAGTACCTCCGAGCCTTCGTCGTCGGAAGCGCCGTCTTCCTCCACGACGGGCGTCGGCGCCGGCGCCGGCGGGCGCGGCGGTGAAGGACGCGGCGCGGGCTGCGACTTCGATGCCGGAGCCTTTTCTTCCGGCGCGGCATCGGCGGGCTTCTTCGCTTCGCCCGCAACCGCCGCGGTCTCGATGCGCGCGATCACGTCGCCGACCTTGATGGTGTCGCCCGCCTCGACCGCGATCTCGGACACGACTCCGGCCGCGGTCGACGGGACCTCGAAGACCGCTTTCTCGGTCTCGAGTTCGATCAGGGACTGGTCCACGGCGACCGTATCACCCGCGCTCACCAGCACCTTGACGACGTCCCCGGTGTCGACGTTCTCGGAGATTTCGGGCAGCCGGATTTCGACGATCATGGGATTCCTCTTTGCAATGAAGGCGTGATTATCGCGCAGAACGCGGCCGGTCGCAAGGGCCCGGGGTTCAACCGGTGGTATAACGCTTCTCGATCGCCTTGACCTTGTCCAGACGCCGCCGATGTCTTTCCTCGCCGGAGAAACGCGCTTCGACGAACGCGTGCACCAGCTCGAGTGCCAGCGCCTCTCCTACCACGCGCCCGCCGAGGACGAGCACGTTGATGTCGTCGTGCTGCACGCCCTGGTGCGCGGAGTAACAATCGTGGCACAGCCCGGCGCGCACGCCGGGCATCTTGTTGGCCGCTACGGACGCCCCCACACCGCTGCCGCACAGGATGATCCCGCGCTCGGCCTTTCGGTCGCGAACGGCGGTGCCCACCGCTTCCGCGAAGTCCGGGTAGTCGACCGGTTCAGTCCCGCTGGTGCCGAGGTCGATGACCTCGTGTTTCGCTTCGAGCAGAAACCGCTTGATCCGTTCCTTGAGCTCGAATCCCGCGTGGTCGGCACCCAGTGCGATCTTCATTTCTCGTCTCCTTGCATCGCGATCGGGTCAGTCGCCCAGTGAAATGCCCAGCGCGCGCGCCGACTGCACGAAACCGCCCTCGATCGGAACGGTGCGCAGTCCGCACACGGCTTCGGAGATGGGCACGTCCACGACGTCGGTGCCCGTGAACGATACCATGCGCCCGAATCTTCCCGCGCCGATCAGTTCGACCGCCTTGGTTCCGAACATCGTACACAGCGAGCGGTCCATGTTGGTCGGGCTTCCGCCGCGCTGGAGGTGACCGAGCACGACGGCGCGCGTCTCCTTGCCGGTGCGTTCCGCGATTTCATTCGCGACGATCGGACCGATGCCGCCCAGTCGCTCTTCGCGGTTGGCCTGGCTGACGGCGACGGTCCGGCGGCCATTCACTTCGCTCGCTCCCTCCGCCACCACCACGATGCTGAAACGCCGGCCCGCGGCTTCGCGCTCCTGGATCTTGGCACACACGCTCTCGTATCGAAACGGAATCTCGGGGATCAGGATGACGTCCGCGCCGCCCGCAATTCCCGAATAGACCGCGATCCACCCCGCGTAGCGCCCCATCACCTCGAGGACCATCACGCGGTCGTGGCTCTCGGCGGTGGTGTGCAGGCGGTCCAGCGCGTCCATCGCACAGGCAACCGCCGAGTCGAAGCCGAACGTCATCGCGGTGCCGTTGAGGTCGTTGTCGATGGTCTTGGGCACACCCACC
>CAZPUV010000323.1:0-2740 GCA_964589805.1 uncultured bacterium
CGTGGTCCGGACCGACGCCGCGTGTGTCTTGACCGAGAGCGTCTTCGCGTGGCCGGGAACCCCCTCGATGAGGACGTGGCCGTCGCAGAACAACCCGATCAGCAGACGATCGACCAGATAACGCTGGCCGATGATCACGCTTTGAATCGATTTCTGGAGCGCGGGAATGAACCTGCTCTCGCGCTCCACGCGCTCGTTCAGCGCCTGGACTTCGTACTGCATCATCACCTCCGCCGGCTCGATGCGCCGGTCAATTCGTCTTTAACGCCTTGATTCCACCGGAGTTCCACCGGGTTGCGCGCACCCGCCCGGATCGGGTAGAGTCAAGAGTCGCGCCCGGGATCGACCGAACGGATCGACCATGATAACCCACGAACACGCCAAGTCAAGCCGCTCGGCAGCCGCAGCCGGCGCCGCAACCCGAATGCCCGTATACGGTTGGGTCGGGCTGGCCGCGATGATCGTCTTCGAGGTCCTGCTGTTCGTGAGCCCCGGCGACCTCGTGGGCCGCTACTTCACGCCCATCCAGTGGACGGGGCTGATCCTCTTCCTCGACGGATGGCGAAAGCAGCGGCGCGGCACGTCCCTGATCTCCGACCACTTCCGCGAATTCCTGCTCCTGTGCGCGATCTCGGTGGGAAGCTGGCTCGTCTTCGAGGGCTACAACGTCCTCTTGAAGAACTGGCGCTACCTCAACCTGCCCGTCGATCCGCTGGTGCGGATTTCGGGATACGTGTGGGCATTCGCCACCATTTCGCCGGGAATGTTTCTGATCTACGAAACTCTCTCCGATCTGTTGCCGGGAGAAGACCGCCCGAACTACCCGAGGCTGCCGAACCGCGTGTTCTGGCCCTTCGTTCTCTTCGGGGCCGCGTGCCTGATCGTTCCGTTCGTGTGGCCGTCGACGTACATGACGCCGCTCGTGTGGATGGGATTCGCGTTCTTCCTGGATCCCATCAACGGCCGACTCGGAGAACGGTCGATCCTCTCGGAGTTCTTCACCGGCAACTTCCGGTCGATGCCGGTCTTCTTCCTCGCGGGGCTGGTGGCGGGGCTCTTCTGGGAGTTCTGGAACTACTGGGCGCTCGCCAAGTGGGAATACGACGTCCCCTACCTCGGTCACGTGAAGCTCTTCGAGATGCCGGTGCTCGGTTTCCTCGGCTTCATGCCCTTCATCATCGAGAGCTACGCGATCTATCGCTTCGTCCGCCGCTTCATCCCCGTACGCGACGGAGCCCGCTACCTTGGCTGACGACGCGAGACTCCAGAAGTTCCGGGAGCTCACCCGCGCGCGCGTGATCATCTTCGATTTCGACGGCGTGCTCGTCGACAGCGAGCGCTATCACTTCGAAACCTACAGCGCGGTATTCAGGAAGTACGGTCACGTCATCGACGAGACCGAGTACTACAAGTACTGGACATCGCTCGGCCTGGGACCGAAGGGCGAGGTCGAGCGTCACGGACTCGCCATCGATCCCCAGCGCATCCGCGACGAGAAGCGGCCCGTGTTCAGCGAGTACTGCCGCAGCGGCACCATCCGCTTCTTCCCCGAGGCGCGCGACCTCGTCCTGCGCCTGGTGCACGCGCGCAAGACCCTGGTGATCGCGAGCGGGACGACGCGTCCCGACATCGAGGCGGTCCTCGCGAACGAGAAGCTCACCGGCGCCTTCGCCGCGATCGCGGGGAGCGACATGGTGGAGGCCGTCAAGCCCGCCCCCGACATCTTCCTGCACGCGCTGGAGATGGTGGGGGCGTCGCCGGACGAGGCGCTGGTGTTCGAGGACGCCGAGAAGGGTGTGGGTGCGGCGAAGGCCGCGAACCTGCCGGTCATCGTGGTCCGGACCAGGGAGACCACGACGATCGACTTCGGCGCCGCGGACCTTGTCCTGGATTCGCACGCGGAGATGTCGGCGTTCGCGCGGCGGGTGTTCACCGGCTAGGCGCGCGCGGCGATCACGTCTTACCCTCATCCAGCACCCGGCCGATCGCCATCATCGTATTCCAGTTGCGCGTCGTGACGGGCACGCCGAAGAGGCGATCCAGTTCGCCGAGATAGCGAAGGGCCTTCATCTCGCGCCGGTACTGGCCGATGACGAACCGGCCCTCCAGCGCCAGGATCTTCAGCATCCACGTGCCGCCGGGTGGAAGGCTCACGGGCGCACGCGGCGCCGCGCGGGGCTTCCTCGACAGGACACTCACGAAGTGGACGACGTCCCGGCGCGTACGCTGGTCCGCGAAGGGGTCCTGCGATATCAGCCTCGCAACGTCCCGTCCGCGGCAGATGATCACCTCGGCCTCGAACGGAAGGCGGCTGGTCACCTCTTCACGGAGCCTGGACTGTGTGATCGGCCGACGAATCACGAACGTGCCCGCCGCACCGATGTTGACGGCATCCAGGTGCTTCAGTTGTCGAACGAGCGCGGTCGGCCGGAATGTCCTGTGCCCCCCCACGTTGACGCCCCTGAGAAGTACCACGTGTGCCACGAGTCATCCCTCTTTCCGATCTGACTCATCTCCGCATGCGCCACTCTCACCCCGCCACGGTTGTCAGGCCGCTGACCGAGAGAGACGGCGCGGCAACGCGAGACCTGTGACTGCGCCAAGCAGCACGCCTCCAAAGAGCACTGCCCCGATCGACAGGAGGTCCCAGTTCCCGGGCAGGAGGCCCAGATTGCTGAGCTCGAGAAACCACTCGGGAACACTCCAGCCAAGGGCACACGCGCCCACCCACAATCCGGCC
>CAZPUV010000324.1:0-318 GCA_964589805.1 uncultured bacterium
AAGGAGCGGGAGGTCAAGGTGACCCTCGGCGAGCGGCCCGACAATCAGGCGGTCGCAGCCGCCCCGACGCCGCGGAGCGAAGCGTGGCTCGGGCTCCACGTGGACGATCTGTCGAAGAGCGATGTGCGCCGCACGTTCGGAATCGAGCGCGGCCAGACCGGGGTGGTCGTGGTGGAAGTGGACGAGGGCAGCCCGGCAGATGTTGCCCAGCTTCAGCAGGGCGACATCATCACTGAAGTCTATTCGCACCAGGTCAAGGGAATGGACGACTACATGTCCGTGTCCAGGAAACTGAAAGAGCGGAAAGACCCCATCGCT
>CAZPUV010000324.1:328-2736 GCA_964589805.1 uncultured bacterium
GCTTTCCTGGTGAAGAGGGGACGGAGCACCACGTTCGTGACGGTGCTTCCGGAGCGGAAGTAGAGTTGGCTCGAGCCAGGAGGGGAACCATGAAGGAACGCGGAGCGGACGAGCGCAAGGACAGACCCCGGCGCGCGGCAGCGACCGGCGGCGGGGTCCGGAGCCTCGATCTGTACCTTCACGAGATCAACAAGACGCCGCTGTTGACGCGCGAGCAGGAACGCGATCTTGCCCGGCGCATCCGCACGGGGGACAAGAAGGCGCTCGACGGCCTGGTCAAGGCGAACCTGCGCTTCGTGGTCTCCATCGCGAAGCAGTATGCGAATCAGGGGCTCTCGCTCGAAGATCTCATCAACGAGGGCAACCTGGGGCTGATCAAGGCCGCCCACCGGTTCGACGAGGAACGCGGGTTCAAGTTCATCTCCTACGCGGTGTGGTGGATCCGGCAGGCGATGCTGCAGTCGCTCGCGGAGCAGTCCCGGATCGTACGGCTGCCGCACGCTCTATCGCATTGGAAAGGTCTCGCGCCAGCTCGATCAGGAACTCGGACGCGCGCCGAGCGCGGAGGAGATCGCCGCGCGGCTCAACATCTCGACCGAAGAAGTCGAGGACACGATGGTCATCGCCAACACGCACGTGTCCCTCGACGATCCCTACTCGGCCGACAAGGACGACACCGCGCTGGTCGACTATCTCACCGACGAGACCCAGTCGGCGCCGGACGAGGGCACGTACGTGTCGGCGCTGAGCGACGACCTCGAGCGCGCGCTCGGCACACTCGGCGAGCGTGAGCGGATGATCCTGTCGCTCTACTTCGGTCTGGGCGGGGAGGATCCCATGACGCTCGAGGACATCGGCAAGCGCCTCAAGTTGACGCGCGAGCGCATTCGCCAGATCAAGGAGAAGGCGATCCAGCGCCTGCGGCACTCCACGCGCGCGAAGTTCCTCCAGGGGTACATGGAGAACTGATGGTGCCCGGCCGTTGCGGGGCACGCCGAGGGCCGGTTCCGCCCGGAGCCGGCCCCCGTGTTTCGGGCGTTCTGGTACGAACCTTGCGGCCCCCGGCCTGAATCGGCTTGACGGGATCGCGGGGCGTTGCGTAGCCTCCTCGCGCACCCGTCGGAACCGGGCGGAACGATCCGGAGATATCACCCGTTTTGATCAAAGACAGGATTCTGACCTTCCTCTACCTCCCCGATGGGAGCCACGAGCCGAGGACCGTACGGGTCCGCCGCAACGTGCTCGTGGCACTCGGCGCCACGGTGATGATCGCGCTGGGGGTTTCCTCGTGGGTGGTCCTCCATTATTCGAGCCGCCTCAAGGACGCCTACATGGTGCAGTCGCTGGAGACGCAGAACAGCGAGCTGCGGCGCGAACTCGACGCGCTCACCGGCGAGGTGGAGACCCTCCACAAGCAGGTGGCCCAGAACTTCGATTTCCAGAAGAAGGCGCGCATCCTGGCCAACCTCGACGACCTCGACACGGATGTCGCGCAGGTGGGCGTCGGGGGCCCCGACCTGACGGCGACGCACCTGCTCATGTCCGTGAGCCCGGAGGACCGCGAGCGCCTGGCGTCGGCCCGCCGGGACATCGACAAGCTGCTGCGGCAGGCCCGCCTCCAGAAGACCGAGTACGAGGACATCCTGGGCTCGCTCGAGGAAGCGAACGAGAAGGTCCGGACCACCCCGTCGCTGCGGCCGGTGAAGGTCGGATTCGTCTCCAGCCGCTACGGCTGGCGGATGGATCCGATGAGCGGCCGGCGCACCATGCACCGCGGTCTGGACTACTCGGCCCGCCTCGGGACACCCGTCCACGCGACCGCCGACGGCGTGGTGACGTACTCCGGCGTCTGGCAGACCTACGGCAACGTGGTCGAGGTATCGCACGCGAGCGGCTTCGTGACGCGTTTTGCGCACCTGCAGCGCCGCCTGGTCCAGAAGGGCCAGCGCGTGACCCGCGGCGACGTCATCGGGCGTGTCGGCTCCACCGGCCGCTCGACGTTCTCCCACCTCCACTACGAGATCGAGCAGGGCGGCGAGCGCGTCGACCCGATCCGCTACGTCCTGGCCGACTGACCCCTCGATTTTTGCTTGCCAGCCACGCCCCGTGTGGATAATGTGGGCGCGCAGGTCTTTATCTTAAATTGATGGAATGAGTTACCGCTTCTGTTTGAAGTTGTTCGGCGCGGGCGCCGTTCTCGCGTGCCACGCCGTGACGGTGTTCGGAGCCAAAGGCGGCCCGTCGGTCACCGGGTTGCGCCACTCCGTCACGGATGAGCGCACGCGCGTGGTGGTGGACGTTTCGGGCCGGTGCGAGCACCGGGTGAGCTATCTGCCGGACTCATCGGGAATCCTCGTCCGGCTGACCGGGGCGCGCCGGGGCCCCGGCGCGCCCCGGTCAGCCGGACG
>CAZPUV010000325.1:0-905 GCA_964589805.1 uncultured bacterium
GCACAGGCTCACGGACCGGGACCGAAATCGCATCGCAAACTCCTCGGACTAGAAACGGATCGTCCGGACCAGGCGCATGCCGTCGCCGGACCACTCGAGTGAAACCGCCGGTTCGCGCGAGAACTCACCGCTGTCGGGCTTCGACAGCAGCACGTCCACCAGACTGGCCGCGTAGGTAACCGCCACCGCGCCGATGAAGATATCGCGCAACTTCTTGTCGTCGTCGGCCTCCGCAAAGGCCTGCTCCATCGCCGCGTAGGTGGCGGCGATGTCCGACGCGCGCACCACTTCCCCGCGGGACATCTGCGCGTCGTAATAGAGGTACGTGCGTCTCTCGTTCTCGTACTTCTCCCGCGTGCGCGAGTAATTCGTCTGGCTCGCGAAATAACCCGTCCATGTAATGACCGCCGCCGACGCGAATATGGCTGCCCGGGCGTAGTGCCCGTCGTGGGCCTGACCCAGCCCCGGCAGGACGAGCGACCGCACCACCGAGCCGGTCTCCGCAAGAGCGGGAGCCGCGGAGGCGGAAACAACGAGCGCGGCCGAAACCGCCGTAATCACACGCATCGTCTTGCCACGAGCCATGGATGGTCCTACGTTTCCTACGGGTTGACGCGCACCGGCCCTGCCCCTCCACCGCCAGAACACGTATTTCTACGTGGCCCGGCGTGAAATGTTACGGGCAAAGCCCGGCCGGTGCAATTTCTTTCTGCCCGGCTCAGCCCGGAAGGACGGACGCGTTGACGCGGAGGAAGATCGCACGTTAGCATACGCCTCTGCCAGCGATTACAAACATGATTGAAGTCAGGGGACTCACCAGACGCTACGGCGCCCGGACCGCCGTGGACGACGTCTCGTTCACCATCGGCGTGGGCGAGATCGTCGGCTTCCTCGGGCCCAACGGG
>CAZPUV010000325.1:915-2721 GCA_964589805.1 uncultured bacterium
GGGAAGACGACCACGTTGCGCATGCTGACCGGGTTCCTCCCGCCTTCGGCCGGTTCGGCGAGTGTGGCCGGCTTCGACGTCGACTCGGCCTCCATGGAGGTCCGCAAGCGGATCGGCTACCTTCCCGAGACGGTCCCGATCTACCGCGACCTCACCGTTTCCGACTACCTCGACTTCGTGGGCCGGCTCAAGGGCATGCCGCGCGAGCGCCGCCGCGAACGAACCGCCGCCGTGGTCGACGCGTGTGGAATCGCGGAAGTGTTCGCCCGGCGCATCGGAACGCTCTCGCGCGGCTACCGCCAGCGCGTCGGACTCGCGCAGGCACTGCTGAACGACCCGGAGGTCCTCTTCCTCGATGAGCCGACCGTGGGTCTCGACCCGCGCCAGATCGTCGAGATCCGCGAACTCATCCGCAGCCTCGCCGGCCGGCGCACCGTCGTCCTGAGCACCCACATCCTGCCCGAGGTGAGCCTCATCTGCCGGCGCGTCCTCATCATCCACCGCGGGCGGTTGATCGCCGACGCCCGCCCCGAGGACCTGCAGGCCCATGGCGGCGGAGAGGCGCTCCGCATAGACGTCGAGGCCCGCGGCGAACCGGAGGCGGTGCGCGCGGCCATCGCTTCCGTCGGCGGCGTCGACTCGGTCGACGTGACCGCGGGGATGTCTCCGGGTGTCGTCCGCTGCCGCGTGGCCGCGACCCGGGGCGTGGACCCGCGCGAGGGCATAGCGGCCGCGCTCGCGCAGCGGCAGCTCGGGCTGCGCGCGATGAATGCGGCGACCGTCACCCTGGAAGACGTCTTCGTTGAACTCGTGACGAAAGAGGCATGACGTGCAGAAGACGTACGCACTGTTCCGGCGCGAGCTCGCGTACTACTTCCAGTCACCCGTGGCCTACGCGGTGATCGCGGTATTCGTGCTCCTGTCGGGTTACTTCTTCTACAATCTGCTCGGCTACTTCAACATCGCGTCGATGCAGTCCATGCAGAACCCGTTGCAGGCGCGCTCGCTGAGCCTCACGACCTCGGTGCTGCAGCCGATGTTCGGCAACATGAGCACGGTGCTTCTCCTGCTGCTTCCGCTGCTCACCATGCGCCTCTTCGCGGAAGAGCGGCGCAGCGGCTCGGCTGAGCTGCTCTTCAGTTATCCGGTGAGCGACTGGAACGTCATTCTGGGGAAGTTCATGGCCGCGGCCACCGTGTACGCCGTGATGCTCATCATGACGCTTCCCTGCGTTTCCCTCCTCTACTACTTCTCGACACCCGAGACGGGAGCCGTCGTGTCCGGGTATCTCGGAGTCTTCCTGATGGGCATCACGTTCATCGCCATGGGCGTCTTCTTCTCGTCGCTCGGCGACAGCCAGCTCGTCGCCGGGGCCGCGACCTTCGGATGCGGCCTGCTGTTCCTGATCGTGGGATGGATCACACCCTTCGTCTCGCCCGGGGTCGGCGCGGTTCTCCAGCAGATGTCGATCGTTCACCACCTGGAAGGCTTTGCACGCGGCGTGATCGACACGAACGATCTTGTGTTCTACGCGAACATCACGATCTTCTTCCTCTTCCTGTGCGCGCGGTTGCTCGATTCCGCCCGCTGGAGGAGTTGAGCATGGAGGAACGCGGCAGCATTCGCACGAACCTCTGGCGCGCCGTCGCCGCGCTCGGAGTCCTCTTGCTCCTTCTCGGCGTCGTTCTGTACTCGGCTCAAGCGGCCCCGCAGGTGGTCGCGCGTGTGCTGGCGGGCCTGGGCGCCTCGCTGGTCGTGGTCAGCCTCGTTGCCAACCGCAGGGCCATCGCCGTGTTCGGGCGCGGC
>CAZPUV010000326.1:0-2713 GCA_964589805.1 uncultured bacterium
CGGTCGCGGTTGTCGATGCGCAGATGGTCGCGTCCCGTCGCGCCGCCGAGAGCGGCCGCGCTGAGCGTCGCCAGCAGCCGTTCGTGCGTGATCACCGAGCGGTTCATGTGGGACTGGATCGTGACCAGGGTCGCGCCCTGGCTCAGCTGGTTGACGAGCAGATCCGTGATGTTCTGGCGCGTGTAGGTCATGGCCGCGAACTGGCTCGCGCAGTTCGACGTGTAGAAGTTCCTGGTGTAGTTCCACAGGGGAAAGCGAACCACCTCGTACCCGCCCGGCGGCGCGTTCAGGATCGTCTGCGCCGTCGCCTCCTGACTGCGCTCGAAGCCGATCTCGCCCGGGTTGTTGCAGAACTGGGATCCGCCGAACGTCGAGCCTCCCTCGGAGTAGGTGTCGTCCGACACGATGATCATGCGCTTGCGCCAGAAATCCGACGCCGTGGGCGACTCGTAGCTGAGCGTCTTCGCGAGGACGATGTCGAGTTCGCCCGTGCCGCCGACCGGGATGCGGCCGAAGACGAGGTCCGGGTAGGCGTCGACGACCCCGGTGGGCCCGCGCATCTTGACGAAGAGCTTGTCCGCGGTGACCACCTCGTCCAGCCCGAGGCTTCCGACGACGTCGATCCGCGTGAACGTCGGCACGAGATTCGGCCCCGAGTCGTCGTGGACGCGCTTGTGGTCCTCGCTGGCGTCACCGACCACGACGAGTGCGCCCGCCCCTGCCCGCTCGAAGAAATGGCGCGTGAACCGGAACACCGCCACGGGCGAGGGCACGCCCCCGTTGAACTCGTCGAACACGTCCTCCACGTCCACCATGAACACGCGATAGCCCTGCGAGCGCCGGTACGACACCCAGCGCTGCATCTGCGGGATGAACATCGCGTGCGAAACCACGAGCACGTCGACGCCGCTCTCGGCCGCGCCGCCGATGATCGCGCTGGGGGCGTCCGCGACCACGTCCGTCGCGCCGATGTCGATGATCTTCGCGGTCGGAACCAGAACGAACCGTCGGAGTGACGGGATCGTCTCGCGGAACGAAAGCGCGAACCCGCCCGGCACGGCCTGATAATGGCCGGCTCCCAGATCGATCCGCACCGGTGCGAGCGGCGCGGTGACGTCGTACAACTCGAGACCCGAAGAGGTCGTCAGCCCCGTGACGGTGACGCTGGTATCGCCCGCCAGTGCCGCCGTGTTGAACTGGAGTGCATTGCCGCGCGCGCGGTAGAGCGACTGGTAGGACACCTTCACCCAGTTGAGCAGGACCGCCACCGAGGTCCGCCCCGGATCTCCGGGGTCGGGCCGTTCGAACCGGAAACGGTTGCTTCCAATGTCGAAGTCCGCTGCGGGGAGCGTTGCGCTGAACACCCGTCGCTGCTTGAGGGGAACCGGGTACGCGCCGTCCAGGAGCTTCGAACCCATCGAGTTCACGAGCGAGATCTTGACGGGCCGCGGACTCGAGTACGTCTGCCCGTGCAGTTCGGCGGACAGCACCACGCTGGTTCCGGGCCTGACGGCGTTCATGACGAACGGCATGTCCACCGGCGCCGTTTCGAAGCCGAAGTTGTAGTAGTAGATGTCTCCGGCCGCGTCGAGGGGCGTGGAATCGCGGAACACGAGGTCGGTTTCGAAGTGCGGGGTCGCGGTGAACGCAGCGGTCGTCGTATCGCCGGAGACGAATCCCACCCCGGGGGTTCGCGCCGCCATCTCGGTGCCGGGCGCGGGTTCGAGCCAGTAGACATTGATGCCCGCGTACTGTTCGCCGGTGTCACCCTGGGAGGCATCGTCGCGCAGGCGGCGGCCGTAGAAGATCAGCGCGTCCCCCGCATCGAAGATGCCCGCGACTCCCGAGGGATCCTCGCGCAGGGTGAACGCCACGTCCACGATGGAACCCGAGAACGTCGTCTCGCTGTAGGTGCGGCGGAAGAGGTGCAGATTCGTCGCCGGCTGCCCCGCGGGAAATCCCGCCGCGATGGCGGTGGCGGCGGTGATCCGGTGCATACCCGTCTCGCGCACGCCGAGCTTGATGGCCCCGGGTGCGACCGCGCGCGAGGCCGCGGGAACGAGCGAGATCTCGGGGCGCGGTACACGCCACGCCGCGGCCTGCCCCGGATTGACGAACAGGCGCCCGAACGTCTCGTCCCACCCCTTCGATTCGGCCCGCGGCGTCCGCGGCGCAACGCCGCGCACCGGTCCACCCGCGATCTGGACGGTCACCTCGATGCTCGTGGCGACGGAAAGGTCGCCGCTTCCCGGGTCGTACGAAACCGGACTGACGCGGACGGGGAGGGTCCGCTGGTGGCGTATGTAGACGGGGTCCTCCGCCGCGACGAGCGGGGGCTGCTGCCAGGCCCGGTAGACCGTCTCGTCGAACACGATCGATTCCCCGGGCACGGGCCCCATGTCGGCGTCCCGTATCGCGATGGCCGTCGGGTACGGCTCGAGACGGCGGACACCCATGGCCTCTGACGCGAGCACGCGCACGGAAAGCAGCGCGCGCCCCTCGGGCGGAATGGCCACCAGGAAGGTTCGCGCCGGGACGGACGGCTCGGCGGGATTCCCCTCGAGGACGAATCCGTCGATCCGAACGCGTTCAAAGCCCGCGAGCGGCGACGGGCCGAACGTCGCGGCCGGAACGTCCACGCGGAACTCGATCCTGTCCTGGGAGGCCTGCAGAAGCCGCACCGGGGCGCCGCCCGGTTGCGCCAGCGCGGTGC
>CAZPUV010000327.1:0-2706 GCA_964589805.1 uncultured bacterium
GAGACCACCACCGAGTCGGCGGTGTGTGGAATGGAGATGAACGCGGGCTCGACGCCCATGTTGTAGGCGCGGTCGCGGCCGTACCACGAGCCGTTGCTGAAACCGAGGTTCGTCCCCGAACTCAAGAGCCCGCCCGCCGGGGGGGGGTAGTCGGACGCATCACCCGTGGCGAGCTGGAACCAGTGCGAGAACAACTCAACACCGTCCACGGAGATCTTCAGCAGTTCCGTGCCGTCCCAGGAATCGATGATCGCGAGCAGAAACGAGATGGACACGCTGTCGTGGGCGGGCAGGTTCCGGACGGTGAGCTTCGTCGGCATGATCGTGATCGCGGTGTAGCGCATGAAGTTGCCGCCGAACTGGTTACCGACGGGCCCGAGTCCCGCGTAACCCTGGACACCCTCGATCACGCACCCCGGGGCGCTGAACTGCGCTGGAAGCCCGCTCTCGAAGTCGGCGTTGAACACCTCGACGGCGGTGGCCCGTGCGAGCCTCGGCGTCGCGGCAGCGAGAATGGACATGATTGCCGCCGTGGCGGCGAGGAAAGAAATGCGGCCGTTTCTCATGATCTGTCTCCCTGGGGGGGACCCCCGGTTGGGCTGGCTACAACCGGATGGGACGAAGGCGCCGCGTGGAAATCACACGGCGCCTTCAGGGTAAGCGGGTCGGCCGGAGCCGGTCCGGCGGTGCCGGGCCGGACTACCTCGGCTTGTAGTACTTCTTCGCTTCCGGCAACAGTTGCTTGAGGTTGGAGATGCGTGTCTGGTCGGACGGGTGGGTGCTCAGGAACTCCGGGGGCGCCCCGCCACCCTTCTTGGCGGCCATCCGCTCCCAGAACGGCACCGCTGCCGCGGGGTCGTAACCGGCCATCGCCATGAAAATGAGCCCCAGGCGGTCGGCCTCGCTTTCCTGGGTGCGGCTGAAGGGGAGCAGCACGCCGACGGTCGCCCCCGCGCCGAACGCGGCCAGCGCCAGCTGCTGCGTCTTCTCCGGCTCGTTCTGGAGGGCGACGGAGAGTGCCGCTCCGCCCAGCTGTGCGATGAGTCCCTGGCTCATGCGCTCGGAGCCGTGCTTGGCCACCGCGTGTGCCACCTCGTGACCCATTACCACTGCAATGCCGGTCTCGTTCTCGCACACGGGAAGAATCCCGGTGTAGAAGACCACCTTGCCGCCCGGCATGCACCAGGCGTTCACGTCCTCGCTCTCGACGAGGTTGAACTCCCACTGGTAGCCGTCGAGTTGCGCCGTGTTCTTCGTGTCGCGCATGTACTGCTCGACCGAACCCTGGATGCGCTTTCCCACACGCTGCACCATCGCGGTCTTCTCCGCGTCGGTGGACTTCGGGTTGTCCTTCAGGAACTGGTCGTACTGCTGGTAGCTCAACGACAGAATCTGCGAATCGGGGACGATGTGGAGCTGCCGGCGCCCGGTGATGGGCACCGTCGCGCACGCCCACACCACCACGGCGGCGATCGACGCCACCAGCACACCCCGGATCCATTTGCCTCGAACGTTCATGATCCTCTCCTTCAGAATCGCGTCTACTGGCGCGCCTCGGGCACGATGGTGAGCGACACGCGCTGGCCGTCCCGCATGACCACGACCGACGCCTCCACGCCCACTTTGAGCGCGTCGAGCGCGTAGGTGTAGTCGTAGATGTTCTTGATGGCCTTGCCGGCGAGCTCCACGATCACGTCGCCGCCCTTCAGGCCCGCCTTGTCCGCCGGTCCTTCCGCGCGCACGCCGGAGAGCTTCACGCCCTCGATCTCGCCCTCGGCGTAGTCGGGAATCGTGCCGAGGAAGATGCGCATCGACGCGCGCGACCCCGTGTTCTCGCTCGAGGGAGCGACCTTGACGTAGGCGGGGCGATCGCCCTGCATGAGGTCCATGACCAGATCGGCCGTGAAGCGCGCGATCCGTTCCATGTCCTCGTAGTTGAGCGTTTCCGCGTCGTCGGTGGGACGGTGATAGTCTTCGTGGCTCCCGGTGAACACGGACATCACGGGCACGCCCTTCGGATAGAACGCCGTGATGTCGGTGGGAAGATACGGGTCTTCCTGGAGCTTCAGGTTGAAGCCCGCCACGACGTTTCGTTTCTCGATGAGGCCCTTCCAGACGTCCGACGAACCGATACCCTGGAGCATCAGCGTGTTGTCCTTCATGCGCCCGACCATGTCGAAGTTCAGATACGCGGCCGCGCGGTCGAGCGGGATCGTCGGATGCTGCGAGTAATGGCTGGAGCCGATCACGCCGATCTCCTCGCCTGACCACGCGGCGAACACCACGCCGTAACGGAACGACGTGGCGTCCTGAGCGCGGCGACTCGCGAGTTCGTCGGCGATTTCCAGCAGGAGGGCCGTCCCCGATGCGTTGTCGTCGGCGCCGTTGTGGATCATCCCTTCCTCGCCCTTTCGCGCCAGCGAGCCGCTCTCGCCGTGGCCGAGGTGGTCGTAGTGCGCGCCGAGAACGATCACGGGCGTGTTCTCATCGTCGTTGCCGGCGGGGAGGTAACCGATCACGTTGTTGCCCGTGCTCTTCTCGCGCAGGATCTCGGTCGCGATGGAAACGGTGACGTCTTCGAGGTCGAACGTCGCTTCCGCGTGCGGGTTCTCGATGTCCAGCTGCTCCTGGATCTCCTTGAGCGACTTGTCGCGTCCCTTGAACAGGAGGTCCGCCACATCGCCGGTGATCGAAATGACGGGAATA
>CAZPUV010000328.1:0-2700 GCA_964589805.1 uncultured bacterium
GTGGAGGGATACGACACGCGCTCGGAGTTCCTGTATCTCAAGCGTCTGGTGCCGTCCGTCCGTCCCGATTTCGTGGTGGTGGGTTTTCTCGCGAACGACGTGTACACCAACACGCCGGCGGACGCGCCCGCCCCCGCGTCGGCGCGCGAGCACCGGGCGGGCGGAATCACGCTGCACACCCTCGAGTTCGCCAAGCGCATGGTCATGCGCAACGACCACGCCTACGCGCGTCTCTTCCTGCTGACGTCCCGGAAGGATTACTATGCCGCCAGTCCCTCGGCGCGCGTGCTCGAACAGATCGAGATCACCGGCACATTGCTGCGCGCGATGCACGACTACTGCCGCGAGCGCGGCATCGGGTTCGCCGTGGTTTCGATTCCGCAGCAGTTCGCGGTGCTCTCGCTGGCCCGCGGGCTCGAGTTCCCCGGGATCGACCCGACCGTGATCGACCGGCGCCTCGAGAAGACGGCCGGCGAGACCGGTTTCGCGTGGATCGACACGCTGCCGTCGCTGGCAGCCGACTACCGCGACCATCGCGACGACCTGTACTACCGGGTCGACGGGCACCTTACGGCGCGCGGCAACCGCGTGGTCGGAGAGGCATCCGCGGCGGCGATCGCTCCCCTGCTCGAAGACGCTTCCGTCGCGAGCCCCTAGCCCATTCCCCCGAAGACCTCGCCCGCGATCAGCATGCCGACGTAGATGATCCAGATCGGGATCAGCACCGCGATCGCCTGGGCGCGGCTCATGCCGAAGATGTGCGTCAGGCCCATGACGAGCACCACGAAGCTCCACAGGACGAAGAACTCGAAACTCCCGAGCAGGCCCCTCATGACGGCGCTGTCGGCGGGCGCCAGCATGCGCAGACTCAGGGAGACGCGCGCGTCCTCGACGCCCATGATCTGGTCCACGCCGCGCATCCGCACGACGATCACCGCGATCAGCTGTCCCAGCATGGCGATGATGTCGGTGAAGAACGACAGCGTCAGGTACTGCTTGAATGTCGCGCGCTGCGACATGATCGTGACCAGGATGTAGGAGACACCGGACACGACGAGCGTCACGAGAAGAATCCCGATCGGCGCGAGCAGCACCCACACGAACCCCAGTTTGTCCATCATCTCGATCTGCTGGTCGAGGGTCTCCGGGGGCAGGTTGCCCGGATTGATCTCCATGACCGCGCGCTGGATCGGAAGCCCCAGGTACGTGATGATCATGTACAGGATCGAAACCATCAGCCACGGCTGCTTCCAGCCCACCCGGCCCTCGCGAATGTCATCGAACACGCGCGTCGGCGCCGTGAAGATGGATGAGAATCGCCCGATAAAACTCATGCCGCCTCCTCTCGCTTGTGTCGTCCGGCGTAGCCGCCGTGACGCAGTCTAGCACCCGGATCCGCGGCCGTCATGCTGAACGCGCCGCCCGCGAGATGCACTCCCAGAAGGACGCCGCAATCGCGTCCCAGTCGTGGGCGCGCGCAATCGCATCGGCGCGCGCCTCGAGCGCCGCCCTTCGCGCCGCGTCGCGACGCGCTTCGGCGAGCGTCCGGCAGGCCCGCGCGAACGCCCCGGGGTCGTCGGCCAGCGCGATCACGTCTTCCACCGCTGCGACGTCGGGCGAGAACGGCGTCGCCACCGCCGGCAGTCCCGCGGCGAGGTACTCGTAGAGTTTGTTGGGGTTGACGCCGGCGGTGAGCGCGGTCCGCCGGAACGGGATCATTCCCACGTCGAAGCCCGCCAGCACGCGGGGAACGTCGCCGTGCGCCACGGGCCCTCCGATCTCCACGTTGGAGAGGCGCGCCAGATCCTCGAGTTGGCGCTCCACGCCACCCAGCACGGGTCCGACGACGGCGACCCGCCAGTCCGGGTGCGCGCGCGCGAGTGCTCCCACGAGTTCGAAATCGAACCAGGGCGCGATGGCACCCACGTATCCGACGCAGGTCGGGCCGGACCGGGTCGCGTAGCCGCGTTGCGCCGTCGCGTCACGGAACATCCGGTAGTCGACGCCGTTCTCCACGAGGTGCACGCCGGCTGCTGATCCCCGCACGGACTCCGCCGCGCCGGCGAGCCCGCGCGAACTGACGATCACCGCGTCGGCGCGGCGCAGCGTATCGGCCTGGTAGTCGCGCGTCCATGCGGGCATTCCGGGAAACTCCGCGTGGGCGTCGTTGCAGTCGTACACGAGGGTGGCGGGGTGGAGCGAGGCCGCCACACCGATCGCGAATACATTGGAGACGACGACCACGCTCCGCGCGGGGTCGACGCCCGCTTCACGCAGGCGCGAGCGGACGCGGCGCGTGGCGAAGGCATCCACCCCGCGCCGGAAGACGGCGCTGTCGAGCAGGAGCCGTCCCGCGCCGCCGGGCACGGACTTGATGAAGGGGATGGTCGCGACGCGAACGCCTCCGGCGTCGCGGAGTTCGTAGCGATTGGATCGCCCGCGCACGAACGGCTCGAAGAACACCACGTCCACGTCCCGCGGGCGGCGCTCGATCAGCTGCTGCTTGCGCGTACGCAGGTAGTCCCACTTGATCTCTGCGAGCCAAACAACCTGCATACTGGAACGCCCGGCGCGGCCGCCGCAACATCGCGACGGTTCGGCCCGCCGGCACTCTAGCACGTCGCCGGGGTGCGCCCAATCGTTTTGGTTGTGGCCGCGAGAATGTCCCTGGCACGGGGTGTGCCTTGGCGGGGGCATGGG
>CAZPUV010000329.1:0-2676 GCA_964589805.1 uncultured bacterium
CCGGCCTCGGATCAGTAGACCAGCAGCCGCGGCTCGGTCATCTCTTCCATGGCGTAGCGAACCCCTTCGCGCCCGAATCCGGAACCTTTGATACCACCGTACGGCATGCTGTCCACGCGGAATCCGGGCACGTTGTTGATCATCACGCCTCCTACCTCGATCTTCTCGTGCGCGAGCTTGACGTGCGTGAAATCGTTGGTGAAAACACCCGCCTGCAGACCGAAGTCACTCGCGTTGGTTCGTGCGATCCCCTCTTCGAACGACGCGACCTTCTCGATCACCGCGACGGGGCCGAAGACCTCTTCGCGGATCACCTTCATCTCCTGCGTCGTGTTGGTGAGCAGCGTGGGGGCGTAGAGGTTGTGCTTCTCGTCGCGCACCGATCCCCCGGCCAGCACCTTCGCCCCGCCGGCCACCGCTTCGTCCACCCACTCGGTGATGCGCTTCAGGTGCCCCTTGTCGATGATCGGCCCCACGATCACCTCGGGATCGGCGGGATCGCCCACGCGCGCGGCTTCGATTTCCTTCAGGAGACGGCTCGCGAACGCGTCGTACACCGTGTCGACCACGTAGATACGCTGCGTCGAGATGCACACCTGCCCGGCGTAGAGGAACGCGCCCTTCGCCACCACGCGCGCGGCGGCGTCGACGTCGGCGGTCGCGTCCACGATCACCGCGGCGTTCCCGCCCAGCTCGAGGATCACCTTCTTGCGCCCGCTGATGTTCTTGAGGTGCCAGCCCACCTTCTCGCTCCCGGTGAACGAGAGCATGGCGACGCGTTCGTCCTTCACCATCTGTTCGGCCACGGGGATGTCGCACACGAGCGCGTTGAACACGCCGGCCGGATAGCCGGCCTCGTCGATCAGGCCGGCCAGTGCCAGCGTCGAGAGCGGAGCCTGCGGGGCGGGTTTCACGACCACGCGGCAGCCGACGGCCAGCGCGGGAGCCACCTTGTGGAGCACGAGGTTCAAGGGGAAGTTGAAGGGCGTGATGCACGCGATGACGCCGATCGGGAAGCGCTTGGTGAAGGCCGTCTTGCCTTCGCCGGCGTCGAAGTCGAGCGGCACGGCTTCGCCCGAAAAGCGCAGCGCCTCCGCGGCGGCCGTTCCGAGCGTCGTGATGCACCGATCGATCTCGTTGCGCGCATAGGCAACCGGTTTGCCCGCCTCCTTCACGACGAGATCGACGAACCCGTCCCGGCGTTCCCTCAACAACGCGCGCACGCGCTCCAGCCCGGCCGCGCGCTTCCCGGCCGACCAGGCGCCGAACTCGCTCCCGGAGGCGAGTGCTGCACCGATGGCGGCTTCCATGTGCTTCGCGGATGCGAGCGGGAGCTTCGCCAGCGTCTCCCCGGAGTACTTGTCTGCAACGGCGAGTTCGCCTTCGCCGTCGGCGACCCAGCGGCCGGCGACGTAGTTCTTCGTCTTCATCACGTCACGGTAGCTCACGATATTGCTCTCCTACATCAGTTTGAAGCCCGCGGCTTCCTGGACCTGGCTCGCGATCACCTGGTGGTTTGCGGGAGCCGACGTTCGGTACTGGGCGCGGATGCCGTCGATCCAGGTGCGCGCGCGGTCCGAGAGTTCGAAGTCCTTCGTCATGAGGCGGTCTCTCATCACGAGAATGCCCATGTCGGCTCCCTCGTACAGGTAGTCCCCCTCGCCGGTGATGCGCAGGAAGAACGCCTCGTTCTCGGACTCGACCGCGCGCCGGTGCGTGTCCATGCGGTTGAACGCGATGCCTCCGCCGGGCTGCAGGCGCCATATGCCGGAACGCGGTGCCGCCGTCACGCGTTCGATCGTGTCCTTCGTGTGCTTGATCACGAGCTGGCTCCAGCGGTCGATGTTCTCGGCCCGCGCCCAGCGCGCGTTGAGTGCGCGTACGTTCAACTGGTACGGCTGGTCCATCCATTCGAGGATGTGGAACATGAAGAGGGGCGCGTCGGCAAGCGCGAACACGGCGTGGTTCGTGATCGAGCTCGCGCCCGTGATCCTCGGGTTCAGTTCTCCCAGGTACAGCCGCCGCGAATCCTGGTCTACCAGGAAGTCCAGCTCGAAGTAGCCGCGGTAGCCTTCACGGCGCAGCTGGTCGCCGAACAACTGCGCGTACCTGCGCGCCTCGCGCCGGATCGTCGCCGTGAACGCCTCGGGGAAGATCTCGTTACCGCACCAGCCCCCGCGGTACGGCGTCAGTTCCGGAAAACCGACGAGTTCGGTCATCAACGGGGCGACGATGGTGCCGTGACGCGTCACACAGGCCTCGATGGCCGCCCCCCGGCACCGGATCCGCTTCATGATCTTGACTTCGCTCTCGCCGACGATCTCGTCGCGGTGGCGGTCGAAGTCCTCGCGCGTGGAGATGAAGAACGTCGTGTGCCCGGAATCCCCGAACGGGGTCTGGACCACGAGATCCTCGCCGAGGCGGGTGGAAACCGCCCGCAGGTGCGCGTAGTCCCGCACCTGCGAGAGGACGTACGGCACGCACGGCACACCGGCCTTCTCCGCAACCCGGTTGGTGTTGACCTTGTTGTCGAGGAACGAGCGCATCTGCGCGGACGGGAAGCAGATCTCGAGCCCCAGCCCCCTGGCGAGTTCCTCCGTCTTCTCGTCGAACATCAGGAACAGCGCCTTGCCCGCAACGTCTCCGCGCTTCCGGTTCTCGATGTACCGGATGACC
>CAZPUV010000330.1:0-2056 GCA_964589805.1 uncultured bacterium
GCGCGCGGCAAGAAGTTCAATTGAACGAAAGTACCGTGCTTCCGAAGCGCAGCTTCCCCGGCGGCGTACACGTGCCCGAGCACAAGGACACCGCGCACATGCCGGTGCGTCGCCTGTCTTTTGCTCCGGCGCTTGTGGTACCGCTGCTCCAGAATGCGGGCAGGCCTGCCGTACCCGTCGTGGCTGAGGGACAGGATGTCGTCCGCGGCGAATTGCTGGGCCGTGCCGACGGAAGCATGTCCGTGCCCGTTCATGCTCCGGCCACCGGCCGCGTCGAGCGCATCGCTCTTGCGCCCGCGCCTGAAGGCGGCATGACGATGTCGGTCTACCTGCGACCGGAAGCCGGCTCTTCCCAGGAAGTCGAGTTCGAGCGATCGCGTCCGGTCGACGTGCTCGCGCTTTCGCCCGACGAGATCATTACTCTGGTTCAAGAGGCGGGGCTCGTCGGGATGGGTGGCGCGGGTTTTCCGACGCACGTGAAGCTGCGCGGGCGACCGGGGCAGGTGGACGTCGTGCTCGTCAACGGCGCGGAATGTGAGCCGTACCTCACGTCGGATCATCGGATCATGCTCGAGCGAACCGCCGATGTGATCTTCGGCACGCAGATTCTCATGCGGGTCACCGGCGCCCCGCGCGCGCTTCTGTGCATCGAGGACAACAAACCCGATGCCATCGGCGCGCTCGCCGCTTCCATTCCGGCCGGCAGCGGCATCGCCGTTCAGCCTTTCGTCTCAAAGTACCCTCAGGGTTCGGAACGCATGCTCATCCGGTCGGTCATTGGCCGCGAAATCCCCACCGGCGGCTATCCTCTGGATGTCGGCGTGGAGGTGTCGAATGTCTCCACGGCCGCGCACCTGGGCGAACTCCTGCCGCGCGGTCGCGGGCTGATCGAACGAATCGTGACCGTGGCCGGACCCGGCGTGGAGCACCCGGGCAACTACCTCATCCCGGTGGGCACGCCGATTCGCTTCGTTCTCGAAACGGTGGGCCTGCGTCCCGACGCGGGCGCTGTGATCCTGGGCGGTCCCATGCTCGGAGTGGCTGCGCCGCGGCTGGACTTCCCTGTGACGAAGCGACTGACCGGCGTCGTCGTCCTCGGTCCCGAAGCGCGCAGATCCCGTCCCGAGTTTCCGTGCATTCACTGCGGTGAGTGCGTGCGCGTGTGCCCGCTGCACCTCAATCCCAGCCAGCTGGCGTTACTTGCAAAACACGAACAGTACGAAACGATGGCCCGCGACTTCCACCTGTTCACCTGCTTCGAATGCGGTTCCTGCGCCTTCGTGTGCCCCTCGAACATTCCGCTCGTGCAGTACTTCCGGATCGGCAAAACACAGAATCGCCGCAGGCAAGAAAAGGCCATGGCTACGGAGAAGGCGCAGTGAAGCCGGACGGAAGCGTGGCCGGAGGAGGCGTGCGCACGCACTTCGAGATTGCCACGTCGCCGCACATCAAGCGGCCTCTGTCCACCGACCAGATCATGCGCGGAGTGGCGCTCTCGCTCTTACCGGTGGTGGGGGGCGCGCTCTACTACTTCGGCCTCGGTGCCCTCCTCGTTATCCTGAGCGGCACTGCCGCGTGCATGGTCGCGGAAGCATCGCTTCAGAGACTATCCGGTCGACCTTGCACGCTCGGGGATGGCTCCGCCTTGGTGACGGGTTTGTTGTTTGCGCTGACCCTGCCGCCCGCGTTGCCGTTGTGGATGGCCGCGCTGGGCGGCGCCATCGCCATTCTCGTGGTAAGTTCGCGATGGGGGGCTTGGGTGGAAACGTGTTCAATCCAGCGCTTGTCGGCCGCGCCTTTCTGCTGGCGGCTTTTCCGGGCGCCATGACCTACTGGACGGCGCCACTCGGAGCCGAGCGATGGAGTACGCTCCCCGCTTCGACGCTCACGCCGCCTCTGCTCGCACCGGCAGCGGACGGGCTCTCCGGCGCAACGCCGTTGGGTGCGTTCAAGTTCAGTCACACGGGCACCGAACCGTGGGAGCTCTTCGTCGGGAACGTTGGCGGCTCGCTCGGAGAGACGTCGAGCGTCTTGATACTCGTGGGCGGGCGGTATT
>CAZPUV010000330.1:2066-2664 GCA_964589805.1 uncultured bacterium
GCAGTGCGACGCATGCTGGACTGGCGCATTCCGGTTGCGGTTTTGGGGACGGTTCTTGGTTTGAGCGCCCTTGTGCACCTGTTCTTTCCGGAACGATGCGCTTCGCCTCTGTTCATGGTGTTCGCCGGCGGGATCATGCTCGGCGCAGTCTTCATGGCCACGGACCCCGTGACCTCGCCCACGCAACCGGTCGCGGTGTGGCTCTTCGGGATCATCGTGGGTGCGCTGACGGTCGTGATTCGTGTCTGGGGCGGACTGCCGGAAGGCACGATGTATGCGATCCTGCTCGGAAACGCCGTGGCCCCCCTCCTGGAACGATGGTTCCCCCGTCGCACCTACGGCGAACAAGTGAGAAAAGTCAGTCAGGGCGGCTGACGCGGTATTGATACGGCTCAGGCCCTAGCGAGTAGAGAGCAGCTATGGCCGCTGGCTCGCTCACGCTGCTTGCGGCTCGGAGGAAGACAATGAACGTGGGTGAACTCTGTGTGCGACGCGCGGTTGTGATTCGCGAGAATGAGACGGCGCTGGTGGCCGCGCGGTTGATGCGCGACGAGCACGTTGGTTGCCTGGTCGTCGTGTCGGAGGACCGCACCGGAGC
>CAZPUV010000331.1:0-2661 GCA_964589805.1 uncultured bacterium
CGGCGCGCGCTTCGAGAATCTGGTAGCGGTCGACGATGAAGTCCTTGGCGATGACGGGGAGTGCCACCGCGTCGCGCACGCGGCCCACGTCTTCGAGCGACGTGCCGAAGCGTGCCGGGTCGGTGACGATGCTGATCGCCGCCGCGCCGTGGCGCTGGTAGGTGGCGGCGAGTTCCAGGAGTCCGACGGAGTGCCTGAACGACGCGATGGTCGGCGTGCGCGCCTTGAGCTCGGCGATGATCGCCCCCGGGCGCGCGATGGCCGCGTGGAAGTCGCGCACGTCTCCCGACGTCGTGCGTTTCTCGAGTACCGCGAAGGGAAGTGCCTCCATGCGCGCCGCGACACCGGCCCGCTTCTCCGCCACGACCGCCTGGAGAAAACTCACGCGTGCCCTCCTTTCGACACCGCGGCGATGCCGGCGGTCACCTCGCGCAGGGTCTCGACCACGGCGCGCGCGCGTCCGCTGTCGATCGCTTCGCCCGCCAGGTGCGCGCCCTCGCGGAGGTCCTTCGCGCGGCCGCCCGCGCAGATCACGAAGGCGGCGTTCAACACCACCGCGTCGCGTCGCGCACCGCGGGCGCCTTCGAGAATGGCGAGGATCGTGGCCGCGTTCTCCCGCGGAGTGCCCCCGGTGAGTTCCGTTGCGCTCGCTCGCGCGACACCCACCGATTCCGGGGTGAACGCGAACGTCTCGATCCTGCCGTCTCGGAGCGAGGTCACCTTCGTCTCCCCCGCGATCGTCACCTCGTCGCTCCCGTCGGAGCCGTGGACCACGTAGACGTGCTCCGAGCCCAGCGAGGCCAGCACGCGGGTCACGGTCTCGGTGAGGCCGGGGTCGAAGACGCCGACCAGCTGCCGGCGAACGAAGGCGGGATTCGCCATCGGTCCCAGCAGGTTGAAGACGGTGCGCACGCCGAGTTCACGGCGGACACCGGCGGCGTTCCGGAGCGCGGGGTGGTGGGCGGGCGCGAACATGAAGCCGATGCCCGTGCGGTCGATGACCTCGGCGACACGATCCGGCGCGACGTTCTGGATTCCGAGCGCGTCGAGAACGTCGGAGCTCCCGCAGCGCGACGAGAGCGCGCGATTGCCGTGCTTGGCGATGTTCACGCCGGCGCCCGCGGCCACGAGTGCCGCGGCGGTAGAGATGTTGAAGGTGTGGGTCCCGTCGCCCCCGGTGCCGCAGGTGTCGACGAGCGAATCACGCGTGGGTGTGACCCGCAGCGCCTTCTCCCGCAGTGTGGCCACGAAGCCCGCGATCTCGTCCACGGTTTCGCCCTTGATGCGCAGCGCGATCACGATGGCAGCGGTCTGCGCGTCGCTCAGTTCGCCCGAGACGATGGCGCCCATGAGGGCCGCCGCCTCGTCGCGCGAGAGATTCTCGCGTCGCAGGAGTTTCTCGATGGTTTCCCGGATCATTTCCTTCTCCGGCGGGAGAGTTCCAGGAAGTTCGACAGCAGTTTCACTCCTTCGGGAGTGAGGATCGACTCGGGGTGGAACTGGACGCCCTCGACGGGCCTCCCCTTCAGCCGCACACCCATGACCTCACCCTCCGACGTGTAAGCGGATATCTCGAGGAGGTCTGGAAGACTCCGCTCTTCGGCGATGAGAGAGTGGTAACGGGTGGCGCTGAAGGGATTGGAGAGCCCGTCGTAAATCGTACGGCCGTCGTGATAGACGCTCGAGACCTTGCCGTGCATCAGCCGGCCGGCCCGGGTCACGGTGCCGCCGAACACCTCGACGATGCACTGGTGGCCGAGGCAGACGCCGAGCACCGGAATCCTGTCGGCGAAATGCGCGATCAGTGACTTCGAAACGCCCGCGCTGTCCGGGCGACCGGGGCCGGGCGAGACGATGAGTGTCGCGGGTGCCAGCGCCTCGGCGCTCTCGATGTCGATGGCGTCGTTCCGGACCACGCACACTTCTTCGCCGAGCGAGCCGATGGCCTGCGCTATGTTGTGCGTGAACGAGTCGTAGTTGTCGATGAGCAGGTGCATCAGAAGCCATCCTCGGCGATCGACACGGCATTCATGAGCGCTCGCGCCTTGCTCAGCGTCTCTTCGTACTCCCGCGCTGGATCCGAGTCGGCGACGATCCCCGCGCCGGCCTGCACGTGGTAGCGGTCCCCGATCATCACGATGGTGCGGATGGTGATGCACATGTCCATGTCACCCTGATGACCGAAATAGCCGAGAGCGCCGGCGTAGGGTCCGCGCCGGTCGTGCTCCAGCCCCGCGATGATCTCCATGGCGCGTATCTTCGGCGCACCCGTCACCGTGCCGGCCGGGAAACAAGCGCGCAGGAGATCGAATCCGTCCAGTCCCTCCCGCAGCCTGCCCGCCACCGTGGAGACGATGTGCATCACGTGCGAGTACTTCTCCACGTGCATCAGCGACTCGGTCTTCACCGTGCCGGTTTCGCACACGCGACCGAGATCGTTGCGGCCGAGGTCCACGAGCATCACGTGTTCGGCGCGCTCCTTCTCGTCCTCGAGGAGTTCCTCCTCGAGCGCCAGGTCTTCGGCGGCGGTGCGACCGCGCGGACGCGTCCCGGCGATGGGTGAGAGCGTCGCGCGACGCTTCTGCACCTTGACGAGCACTTCTGGTGAGGAGCCCACCAGCTGGAAGCCGTCGGCGTCGAAGAAGAACATGTAGGGGGACG
>CAZPUV010000332.1:0-1811 GCA_964589805.1 uncultured bacterium
GCCAGAAGATGGCGGGCGACCCGCTGGCGCGCGCCCGCGTGACCGCGAGTTTCACCCAGTCGCGGATGGCTTCGTCCCGGGTCCGGCACACGCGGAAGATGTCGCCCGGCTCGACGTCCTGCTCCAGCAGTGACTTCCCGGCCGCGTCAACCACGCGGATCGTGCCCTTTCCGGGCGCGGTGAAGGTCTTGTCGTGGGAGCCGTATTCCTCGGCCTTCTTCGCCATGAGCCCCACGTTGGCCACGTTGCCCATGGTGGCGGGGTTGAACTGCCCGTGCTTCTGGCAGTCCTCGATCATGGCCTGGTACACGGGCGCGTAGCAGCGGTCCGGAATCATGGCGACGGTGTCCTGCAGCGCGTCTTCCCTGTTCCACATCCGGCCGCCGTCGCGGATCACCACCGGCATCGACGCGTCCACGATGACGTCGTTGGGCACGTGCAGGTTGGTCTTCCCCTTGCGCGAATCCACCATGGCCAGCGCGGGGCCCTTCTCGTAGCACGCCGCGATGTCGGCCTCGATCTGCTGCTTCGTTGCCGCCGGCAGGCGGTCGAGTTTTTCGAGAACGTCGGTGAGACCGTTGTTCACGTTGGCGCCTATTTCGCGCAGGGCCTGGGCGTGCTTCTGCAGCGCGTCCGCGAAGTACACGGAGACGCAGTGCCCGAACATGATGGGGTCGGAGATCTTCATCATGGTGCACTTGAGGTGGAGCGAAAGGAGCGCGTTGTCTTTCTTCGCCTGCTCCATCTGCTCCGCGTAGAAGGCGCGGAGTGCGGCCACATTCATGACGGCGCTGTCGACGACCTCGCCCGCCTCCAGCGACAGCTTCTCCTTCAGCACCTTCGCCTTTCCGGCGCCATCGACGAACTCGATGCGCGCGTCGGCCGGCGCGTCCAGGGTCGTCGACTTCTCGCTGCCGTAGAAGTCCCGGTCGCTCATGTGGGCCACGCGGGTCACCGATCCGGATTTCGGCCAGTCCTTCATCATGCGGTGCGGGTGCTTCTGCGCGAACTTCTTCACCGACTCCGCGGGGCGCCGGTCCGAGTTTCCCTCGCGCAGCACCGGGTTCACCGCCGACCCCAGCACCACCGCGAACCGCGCCTGCAGCGCGCGCTCGGCGTCGTTCTTCGGCTCTTCCGGATAGTCGGGGATGTCATAGCCCTGCGACCGCAGCTCCGCGATGGCGTCCTGCAACTGCGGAATCGAAGCGCTGATGTTGGGCAGCTTGATGATGTTGGCGGCCGGCGTCTTCGCGAGCTCGCCGAGCCGGGAGAGTTCGTCGGGGACCTTCTGGTCGGCGCGGAGCTTCTCGGGGAAGTTGGCGAGGATGCGCCCCGCGAGCGAGATGTCCGCCGTCTCGATATCGACTCCCGTACCGTGGAGAAACGCCTCCACGACGGGCAGCAGTGCGTAGGTGGCGAGGGCCGGGGCCTCGTCGGTCTTCGTCCAGGTAATCTTGGCTGATGGCATTGACTTACCTCTGTTGGAGTCCATGGATGTCGGGTGATTCTTGGACCGCGCGGCCGGGCGGGGTTCGAACGTGACCGCAGTATAGCACAGTCTCATGTCCGGCAACGAGATAGGACTCGTGAGCCGGGGGCTGGCGGCGCCGGCCGCGCCGTCAGCGCGGGCCGGAGGCGGGTCCGCGCCGGCGCAGCTTGTCGACCCGCTGGCGGAGCTTCTTCTCGAGTGTCGGCGGGAGCTGGCTGGCGTCGACCAGCGTGCGCAGGGCCTCCCAGTCGGCGGCAGTTTCCGTGCTGGCTGCGGCCGCGCGGACGCCACGAGAGATGGACGATGCCGGCGTCGGGGGTGG
>CAZPUV010000332.1:1821-2658 GCA_964589805.1 uncultured bacterium
AGGATCGACTTCGCCGCTTCCTTGTCGGGGATGAGACCGCGCGCGTTGACGTCGGGGTCCAGGTGCGAATACGGCGGGAGCGGCGAACCGACGCACGACGGACACCCGCCGCTGCACGCGCAGTGGTCCAGGAGTTCGAGACACGCGGAGAGGATCTCGTCGACCAGTTCGTAGGCTTTCAGCGCAAAGCCGAGTCCGCCTGGAAACCGGTCGTGCACGAAGATCCCCGGCGCGTTCGCCGCCGACGAATCCACCGACGCTCCCACGTCCATGGTGTCGCACATCGCGAAGAGCGGAATAACCTCGCGGATCACGTTCGAGATACCCAGCAGCCCCTCGCGCGGCACGCGGCCCGCGGCCTTCGCGAGCGCATAGGCCTCCGGATGCGGCAGGAGCCACATGCCGGTGGTATCGAGCGTCTGCGGCGGGAGGTCGAGTGCCCCGAAGCCGAGTGAATCGCGGCTCCCGAACTTGATCTTCTTGAACATGTAGGTGACCGAGGTCACGGACAGGTCGCCCCAGTGGATCTCGCTGGCGTGCTCGGTCTTGTGCAGTTCCTCGTTCTCGATCTTGATCTTGGTCTCGGTGATCGACTGGGTGTAGTAGTCGGTGTCCTCCTTCTGCACCCACGCGATCTTCTTCCTCGTATCCAGTTCGTTGACGAAGTAGGTCTCGCCGCCGTGGATGTAGATGGCCTGGGGGTGGAGCTGCTGGAAGGCGCCGGCCTCGTCGATGGTGCCGATGACGCGGCTGGTGTCGTTGGGAACGGCCTTGAAGCCCTCCGCGGCCATCGCCGCCGACGTTCCCACTATAATGGTGTACACGTCGTCGCCGATG
>CAZPUV010000333.1:0-2657 GCA_964589805.1 uncultured bacterium
CTGCTGCAGGTATCCGTCGTCGTTCCACCCGACACACCCTTGCGGCTGCAGGGCGCGCACCCGGCCCCGCCCGCGGTCTCTCCCGACGGACGCTACGTGGCCTTCGGACTCGACACGCCGTCGGGGGCGATGCTCGCGGTGCGCGACCTCGCGCGCGACGACATCCGCACGCTCGCCGGCACAGACGGGGTCGGCTATCCCTTCTGGTCGCCCGACAGCCGGCAGGTGGCATTCTTCGGCGGGGGCAGGCTCAAGCGGGTCGACATCACCGGCGGCGCTCCGGTCGTGATCTGCAACGCGGAAGTCGGCAAGGGAGGCACGTGGCGCGCCGACGGCACCATCCTGTTCGCTCCCAGCTACGCGACCGCGATCTTCCGGGTCCCGGCAACAGGAGGAACTCCGGTGGCCGTGACGCATCTGGATTCGACGCTGAGCGAGTCCTCGCACCGCTTCCCGCAATTCCTTCCCGACGGCGAGCACTTTCTGTACGTCGTCCGGAACTTCGGCGGCGCCGACGCGGGCGGCCACACGTTGAGAGTCGCCTCACTCGACCGTTCGATGACGAAGGATCTCTTCGCCACGGAGACCGCCGCGGTCTATGCGGACGGGTACCTGTTCCTGGTCCGTGAGAACACGCTGATCGCTCAACCGTTCGACGCGAAGACGTTCGCCGTCACCGGCGATCCCGTGACCATCGCCGAGAACGTGCAGTTGCTCTCCGGCGCGGCCCACGCCGTCTTCGACGTGTCACCGGCCGGCGTCGCGGTCTATCAGCGGGGCGAGGGCACCATGAGCGCCCAGCTCATCCTCATCGATGGATCCGGTCGTGAGATCGGCCCCCTGGGAGCGAACGAATCGTACTCGGTTCCCGTTCGCATGTCGCCCGACGGATCGCTCGTGCTCATCGGCATCTTCAGCACCGTGGGCGGAACCGCCGACCTGTGGCTGATCGACGCGGAACGGGGCGCAAAGACGCGATTCACGTTCGATCCCGCCCACGACAACCAGGGTACGTGGTCACCCGACGGTTCGCGCATCGCGTTCACGTCGAACCGCCCGGGCGGCACCGGACCATTCGCGAAACCGTTGCGGGGAAACACCGCGGAGTCGCGCGTCATCGAGACCGAAACGGACCTGTTCGTGGCGGGATGGTCGCCGGACGGACGCTACCTGCTGTGCCACGAACTCGGCACAGGCGGTCAGGGACGGCTGCGCGCAATCCCCCTCGCGCAGGATGCGCCGGATCCCCTGCCGGCAGATGCCCTGCCGCGCTCTCTCGGCGGCGTCATGGGTCTGTACCGGGTCGCGTTCTCGCCGGACGGAAACTGGCTCGCCTACGAATCCGTGGAAGGTGGGCGCGGGGAGATCTACGCCATTCCGTTCGGAAAAGCGGGGCGCAAGTGGCAGGTGACGCTTTCGGGCGGTGACAACCCGCACTGGGTGGGCAGACACGTCTACTTCCAGAAGGATCGCGAGATATGGAAGGTTTCGGTGGAATCGCGCGGAGAGAACCTCGTGATCGGCGCCGAAGTGAAGGTGTACGGTGGCCAGTGGGTGGATGACTTCGACGTCAGCCGCGACGAGAGTCGCATCGTGATCCTGCGCGACAACAGCGGCTCGCGCGGCGCACCGCTGTCCGTGATCGTAAACTGGCGGCAGATGCTGCGCGCGCAACGGTAGAGCCGGGACAGCCCTTGATACGCGAGCGGGCGCGAAGCCTCTGGCTCCGCGCCCGTTCTGCATCTCCGAAGATCGCCCGTCTTCAGTCGTTCTTGCGGTGATCCACCGTGAGGATCTTATAGTAGCACCAGCCCGCGAGACCCCAAACGAAGAGCAGCGACCCGATCAGCGCACTCCATCCAAGCGGTGTCATGGCTTCTCCTTTCAGTCCTTCGGCGGTTCGCGCCCGTCCAGGTCCATCCCCGCGGCGCGCCAGCGCTTCTCGCCTATGCGCGTGCAGATGACGAGCACGATCGTCACCCCCACGATCAACCCCACCGCCCCCTGGCGCAGCGGCTCGGCCGCAACCCCCGAGATCCAGTCGCCGAGGTTCTGCCAGCAGAAGGCGGCGAACACCGCGAGGAGGTAGGTGGGTGTCACGTACTTCATGATGAATCGATAGACGCGCGGGATCTCGAAGTGCGCGCCGTGGTGCGCTTCCCCGAGTCCCTTGTCCACGCCGAAGATCCAGCTGAAGCAGATGATCTGCACCATCGCCAGCACGAAGATCAGGAAGGTCCCCACCCAGTCGTCGATGGTCGACCAGAAGATGCCGCCCTGGCTGAAGTACATCACGAGGAACGAGCCGATCACGCAGATGGACACCATGAACAGGTTCGCGTTGCGGCGCGTCCACCCCAGCGACTCCTGGAAGAACGAGCTGGTGATGGCGGCGAGGAACAGCATCAGGAACCAGATCGCCCCGATCACGTTGCCCGCCGAACCCATGTGCGAGAACACCACCGGCAGGGTGGTGAATCCGAGTCCGAAGGTTCCGCCCTGCACGGCGCCGATCATGTTCGACGTGCCCAGGAAGATGAACGACGCCGTGATCGTGATCAACCCGCCGAAGCCCACCTCGAAGAGTTCGTTGGTCGCCGAGGCGGTGAGACCGGAGAGGACCACGTCGGACTTCTTCTTCATGTAGGAGGCGTAGT
>CAZPUV010000334.1:0-2615 GCA_964589805.1 uncultured bacterium
GAGTCCTGGTTCTTCTCGTCCTTGGGCTGGAACGTGCCGATGCCGACGCGGTCCTTCTCGGAGAGTATCAGGCGGCGGACTTCGACGTGCCTTACGACCTTCGTCCAGTCGCCCTCGTAGCGGAGCATCAGCTCGTTGAACTGGAACCGGCACGCGGGACACAACTCGCCTTCCACGCCCACCCGGAACGACTTGTCGGACGAGCTCTCGTTGATGTACCCCAGGACCTCTTCGCGCAACGCCTCCGGTATCAGGTGCAGCGGTTCTTCGTGCATGGGGCAGTCGACGAAACGCTCGCCCTCGGCCGTTTCCTCGCGCCAGCCGAAGGTGTACAGCGCGCCCTCGGGCGTCTTCGAGTAGTTCTCGATTCCCTTCTTGAGCAGGCGCACGATGGTGCTCTTCGCACTTCCGACCGGACCGTGGAGCAGGAGGATGCGTTTCTCCGTCCCGTAGCGCTGGGCAGCAGACTTGAAGATGCTGACCATCTTCATCAACGGCTGCTCGAGGCCGTAGATCGCGTCCGCGCCCCCGTTCTCCGTGTCGTCGAAGAACCGGAAGCGGGAGATCTTGCGCTTGTGCTCGCTGTACTCCTCGACCCCGTGCGACATGATCATGTCGTAGATGCGCTGGAACGCCGTGCGGGTGACCCGCGGGTTCCGGATCACCAGATCCAGATACTCGTCGAAGGTTCCCTTCCAGTTCAGCTGTTGAAACTCTGCTACGTTCTGCCGGGACCGAATAAGGGAAATGATGTCGTTCGCGGGACCCATGACTCCTCCTGCTGGCGTTCCGGGGGCGTTAACCAACTGCTAATCAGAATATAGGCCGCGCGGCCCGTCTGCGCCACCGCTCTATCGGCGCGACCCGCCAAATCCCGCTCCGCAAAGGGCAAGAAGCGTACCAAGGAGGTGCGCTTGCGTCCCGTCGTACCCCGGGGTTCCCCGGGGCCGATGCTCGCCGGGCTGCGGCGCTGGAATCACCCCGGAAAGCACGCTATACTCTGCGCGCTTGTCCGGGCGCGGCCCAGCGCGCACGAACTCTGTTCTCTCGACCGACAGGTTGTCAGATGAGCGACTGCATCTTTTGCCGCATCGTGGCAGGTGAGATTCCTGCCACCCGCGTTCACGAGGATCCGAAGACGATTGCGTTCCGGGACATCAGTCCGGCCGCGCCGACGCACGTTCTCGTGATACCCCGCGAACACATTTCCACCCTCGAGGACGCCTCGGAGGCGGATCGCGACGTGCTGGCAGGTTTGTTGTGGACCGCGCGAAGCGTGGCGCGCCAGGAAGGACTGGTGGAGGGCGGCTACCGTCTGGTCATGAACGTGGGCGAGGGCGCGGGCCAGTCCGTGTTCCACGTGCATCTGCACGTTCTCGGCGGACGCCGTCTGTCGTGGCCGCCCGGCTAGGCCGGATCTAGCCGGTCTCGAAGTACCGGTCCTCGAGCCGGGTCTTGAAAGAGCCGAGCCCCTCGAAATCCTCTCTCGAGTCCTCGGGACGGCGCGAGAGAATGCCGACCTCGACGAGTTGGAACACGATCTCCCCCACGTCGGATCCTGAAAGCAGGCCCCACTTCTCCAGCACCGCGAACGCCATCATGCCGTACCGGTCGCGCGCGAGGCGCATGGCCCCTTCCACCAGTTCCGAGCCCGAAACGTGCCGGCGCTCATCCAGCGACCGGACCGTCAGGTCCAGCGCCTCCATGACGAAGGCGTAGGCATCGGGCTCGTAGCGGCCGTCGTCCGCGCGGATCCTGCCGACCGCCTCCCAGAATTCCGAACGCGGTTTCACGGCGTCACCAGCCGTTCGTAGCTGCGCAGATACCGGGTCACGAGCTTCTCCCGGTTGAATTCCTCGACCGCGCGCTTGCGCGCGGCCGCCCCGATCCGGCGGCGGAGTTCCTCGTTGCGGAGCAGCCCGAGCACGATCGCGGTCATGCAGGCCGCATCGTTGGGCTCGCACAGGAACCCGGTTTCCTCGTGGACGATCACCTCGGGCAACCCCCCGATTCGCGATCCCACCACCGGCACGCCGCAGCTCATCGCCTCCAGCGCGGAGAGACCGAAGCTCTCGTGCTGGCTGGGCAGGAGGAAGACGTCCGCGGCCGGCAGGACGTCCGCGATGTACTCCTGGTCGCCGAGGAAGATGACCGCGTCGTCGACCCCGGTTTCCACCGCCAGGCGCTCCGTGGCTTCGCGCTCCGGACCGTCGCCGACCAGCACGAGCCGGCAGGGCACGTGCGCCCGCACCTCCCGCAACACCTGAAGCATGACGGGCAGGTTCTTGACTTTACGGAAGTTGGAGACGTGCATCAGCACGCGCTCTCCGGCCGGGGACAGGCGCCGGCGCGTACACGGATCCGCCTGCGGATGGAAAAGCTCGGTGTCCACGAAGTTGTGGATCACTTCGATCGGCTTCTCGATCCGGAACTCGCGGATGGTTTCTGCGCGCAGGAACTCGCTCACCGCGGTCACCGCGTCGCTCTTCTCGATGCTGAACCGGGTGATCTCGTAGTAGGACGGCATCATGCCGACGAGTGTGATGTCGGTTCCGTGGAGAGTCGTCATGGTTGGAAGACGGCGAGGCTTCAACATTTCGCGGGCCAGAAACGCC
>CAZPUV010000335.1:0-2602 GCA_964589805.1 uncultured bacterium
GCCCGGCCAGGCGTGCGACGTGAGCCTCGCGATCGCATCGTCGCCCAGGTCGGACGGCGCGCGCCCCCATTCCGCGAGGAAATGCCGGGAAAGAACGGCGATGTCCTCTCGCCGTTCGCGCAGGGGCGGAATCATGATCGGAAACACGTTCAGCCGGTAGAAGAGATCCTGCCGGAAACTCCCGCCGGCGATCTTCTCCTCGAGCGCCTGGTGCGTTGCCGAAACGAGCCGGACATCGACGTGCGTTTCCTTGAGTCCGCCCAGCGGCGTGAACGACCGCGTCTCGAGAACGCGGAGGAGCTTGGCCTGGAGTGCCGCCGGGAGATCGCCGATCTCGTCGAGAAAAAGCGTCCCGCGGTCGGCGAGCCGGAAGTGACCGACCTTGCTGCGCACCGCACCGGTGAACGCGCCTTTTTCATAACCGAACAGTTCACTCTCGAGGAGTGTCTCGGGAATGGCCGCGCAGTTGACCGCGATGAACGGCCCCCCCGACCGGGCGGACGAGCCGTGCAGCGCGCGTGCCACGACCTCCTTGCCCGTTCCGCTTTCCCCGCGGATCATCACCGCGGCATCGGAGCGGGAGAGACTCCGAACGAGAGCGCGGAGTTCGTCCATGGCGGCGCTGGAGCCGACGATCTCGCCGGCGGTCCTGCCGGAGAGCGCCGCGCGCAGTCCGCGGTTCTCCCCCTCGAGACGGCGCTTGTCCTCCAGCCGGGAAATCACCAGCAGCACCTCGTCGGTGCGGAAGGGCTTCATGATGTAGTCGTACGCGCCGTCGCGCATGGTCTCGATGGCGGTCTCGATGGACGCGTACGCCGTCATCACGATGACGTCGATCGATGGAAACCGGCGCCGCAGCTCCCGGAGCAGTTCGACCCCGCCCATTTCCGGCATGCGAAGATCCGTGACCACGATGTCCGGCGGCTCCTTCTCCACGGCGGCGAGTGCGGCGGGCGCACTGGTCACGGCGGCCGCCCGGTGCCCCGCCTCGGCCAGTTCCTCGGCGAGCAGGGAGCCGATCTTCGCCTCGTCGTCCACGATGAGCACGTGCGCCATCCGCAATTACTCCTTGTCCCGTGCCGCCGGGGCCATTCCGCCGTCGTGCACCGGGAACGACAGTGTAACACGCGTTCCTCTGCCCTCGTTGTTCTCGATGCGGAGTGTCCCCTGGTGTTCCTCCATGACCGACTGGACCACCGTCAATCCGAGTCCGCTTCCGTCCACCCGTGTCGTGAAGAACGGCCGCGTCACGTCACCGATGAGCGCGGGGTCGATGCCCGGTCCGTCGTCGGTGACGACGAAGTTCGCGTTTCCACCGGCCCGCTCCACGGCAACTACGACGCGCCCGCCTTCGGGGGCGGCCTGGACGGCGTTGAGAAGAACATTGAGGATCGCCTGCCGTACGCGGCGCTCGTCGCCGAGAACGACGACGCCGGCCGCGTCGTCGTTCACCTGCACGTCGACGCGCCGGCCCTCCGCCTCGGTCTCGATCGCGATCAACGCGCGGCGCAGAATCTGACCCGCGGGCACGGGGGTCCGCGCGGCGGGGCGCGAGCGCGCGAACTGGAGGTATCCGGTCAGGACACGGTCGAGGCCGTCCACCTCCTCGGTGATGTAATCCAGCGCTTCGTCCTCGATGCCGTGACGGCGCCTCAGCCGGTCCGCGGAGGCGCGAATGATGCTCAACGGGTTTCGGATCTCGTGCGCGATGGTCGCCACCATGCGGCCGAGGCTGGCGAGGTTGTCCTGCTCGAGCATGGCCACCTGGGCCCGATCCAGAGACCGGCTCCGCCGGTAGAAGAGGACGCCCAGCAGGATCACCACCGACGCATTGCCGAGCGAGATCAGGAGGATGAGATCCCGCAGCTGCCGCAGCTGCGAGAAGAACACCGCGCCCGCCTCCGCTCCGGCGATTCCGACGACCCCGCCGGCGGGGGAGCGAACCGGCGCGTACGCGCTCTTGAGGTATACCTCGCCGGTCCGGTACAGGCTCGTGTACGACGGTATCCCCGCGCGCGCGAGCGACACGGCCGCCACGTCCAGCTCGAGGAACGGGTTCTCCTCGCCGGGATCGGAGTAGCCCGCGAGGTCGAGCACGGTCCGGCCGTCGGCGGCGATGAGAACGATGTTGGAGAGCTGGTGCTCGTGCCGCGCGAGCGCCAGGTGATCGTAGAGAAGCGGGTCGACGGTCGCCGCGCTCAGCGAGTCGGGCAGCGAGTCCTCGACCTCGTGCGCGACGGCGGTCGCGATGGCGCGGAGACGCTCGCCGAGCTGCGCGTCCAGGTGTGCCCGGGCCCGCCGGTAGAGGGCCAGATTCGAGATGACGAGCAGCGCGGAGAACGCCGTGAGGAAGATCACGAAGAGCGTGATTCTCTTGCGCGCGGATGCGATGGTCCTCTGCATGACGTGGGTGGCCGCCGGGGCGGGTGGGGCCATTCTAGGTCCCGCCGGGGGAGGCGACAAGAAGAAGGAGTGGGCAGGAAAGCGAAGCGGGCCCGCCCCGGGAGGGACGGGCCCGCGAATGAACCGTGCCGCCGGTCCGGCTAGCGGATCACGACGAACTTGCCGATCTTGCGCTTGAACGCCTTGTTGGTATCGGTCT
>CAZPUV010000336.1:0-2601 GCA_964589805.1 uncultured bacterium
CAGGTGAAGGCCGTGAATGCCCCGGCTCTCGCCTCCAATCAGATGGAGGCCATGGTGCGCAGTGTCTCGTCGCAGTTCACCGAGTACGTGCAGCTCAACAAGCGCATTCCCGATGAAGTGCTGAGATCGGTCCTGCCGATCGAGGACCCCGACCGGCTGGCCGACTCAATCGCGTCGCACATCATCGCCAAGATCGAGTCCAAGCAGCCGCTCCTGGAGGCGGTGAGCCTGCCCGCGCGCTACCGTATGCTCGGAACGATCCTCGCCGAGGAACTGGAGATCCTCCGCCTCGAGAAGAAGATCGAAGGCGAAGTGCGCAGCCAGGTCCAGAAGAACCAGAAGGAGTTCTACCTCAACGAGCAACTGAAGGCGATCCGCAAGGAACTCGGCCACGGTGGCGACGAGACCAGCGAGGTCGACGAGATCCGCGAGAAGATCGATGGCGCGGGCATGCCCGAACGTGCGCGCGAGGTGGCGCTCAAGGAACTCGAACGGCTCGGGCGCATGCCTTCGCTTTCGCCTGAGGCCACGGTGGTGCGCAACTATCTGGACACGATGCTGGCGCTGCCGTGGAACATCCGGTCGGACGAGAAGATCGACCTGACGGCCGTGCGCCGTCAGCTCGACGAGGACCACTACGGGCTGCGGAAGGTCAAGGAGCGCATCCTCGAGTTCCTGGCCGTGATGAAGCTCTCGACGTCCCTCAAGGGGCCGATCCTGTGCTTCGTGGGGCCGCCGGGAGTCGGGAAGACCTCCCTCGGGCAGTCCATCGCGGACGCCACGGGGCGGAAGTTCGTGCGCTTCTCGCTCGGCGGCGTGCGCGACGAGGCCGAGATCCGCGGCCACCGGCGCACGTACATCGGCTCGATGCCGGGACGAATCATCCAGTCGTTGATCAAGGCCGGCACGAAGAACCCGGTGATCCTCCTCGACGAGATCGACAAGATGTCGAGCGACTTTCGCGGAGACCCCGCGGCGGCGCTGCTCGAGGTGCTGGATCCGGAGCAGAACCACTCATTCAGCGATCATTATCTCGAGGTCGAATTCGACCTGAGCGAGGTCATGTTCATCACGACCGCGAACGTGACGCACACGATTCCCGCAGCGCTGCAGGACCGGATGGAGATCATACGGCTCCCCGGATACCTGGAGACCGAAAAGGTTCGCATCGCACGCAAGCACCTGCTGCCGAAGATGCTCGGCCGCCACGGGCTCAAGGGTACGGACGTCATGCTGAGCGACGCGGCGGTTCGGCGCATGATCCAGGCCTACACGCGCGAGTCCGGGGTGCGCAGCCTCGAGCGCGAACTCGCGAAGATCCTGCGCAAGGTGGCCAAGAGCGTGGCCAACTCCGGGCGCACGGCGACGGTGAAGATCTCGGCGCGGAAGCTCGAGAGCTATCTCGGCGTGCCGGTGTTCACGGAGAAGGAGATCCTGCAGAAGAACATGGTCGGCGTGGCCACCGGGCTCGCGTGGACGAGCTTCGGCGGTGACATTCTCCGCATCGAGGCGGCGTTCATGCCGGGGACGGGAAAGATCACGCTCACCGGTCAGCTGGGAGCGGTGATGCAGGAATCAGCGCAGATCGCGGTGTCGTACGCCCGCAGCATGGCGCGTGTGCTGCCGCTCAAGAAGAACTTCTTCCACGAGATCGACGTGCACATCCACGTGCCCGAGGGCGCGATTCCGAAGGACGGGCCGAGCGCCGGGGTGTCGATTGCCACCGCGCTGGTGTCGAACTTCTTCGGGATCCCCGTGCGCCGCGACGTTGCGATGACGGGAGAGCTCACGCTCAAGGGTGAGGTGCTTCCGGTGGGCGGCCTCAACGAGAAGACGGTCGCGGCGCTGCGCGCCGGGGTCAAGGCAGTCATCAATCCCCCGGGATCGTCGCAGATTATCAAGGAACTGCCTCGTGAGGTGCGCAACGGACTCAAGATCCACACCGCGGAAAACCTCCGCGACGTCCTGCGCATCGCACTCGAACGCCCGCTCCCGCGGACGCGGAGTCGTTCCACGAAGCCCCAGGCCGAACGCGAGCGCCCGGGCTACTTCGAGTACATCGAATCCAACGTCGCGCACTGACGATCCGGGGCAGAGACGGCCGCGGTGCGTGCCCGGCGCCCGGCGATCCGCGTGCCGCGCGGGTTCCTACGCCCGGTACCCGCCCCGCAGCACCCTTCGCATCACCTTGTTGGACGCGGTTCTTGGAAGCGCGGGCACGACGCACACGTCGTGAACGCGAAAGAGGGGATTGAGCTTCGACGCAATCATTTGCTGCGCCTCCCGCTTGACCGTCGCGGGATCGAGACCCGCGCCCACCACGTAGAGCACCAGCAGGCTCGGGCCGCCGTCGTCGGGGTCAACCGCGATTGCGCCGACGTCGGTGAGGCCCCGAAGCCCCAGGACCGCCCGCTCGATTTCGGCCGAACTCACCTTGATGCCCCCGAGGTTCATGGTGTCGTCTGCGCGTCCGTGCGCGCGGTAGTAACCACCGGGCAGGCTCTCCATCTGGTCGCCGTGCCGGCGAAGCGTCTCCCCCACCGGTCCCTTCGGGGTGTCTTCGTAGTAGACTTCGTTGTGGTCGCGGTTCAGAAGAGACTG